>CAYWJC010000001.1:0-2873 GCA_964458505.1 uncultured Candidatus Peribacteria bacterium
TGTATTATCACAACGAATGATCTTGAAATCGCTGAAAAAGTTAAGGCTATAAGAAACTATGGTTCGCATATAAAATACGAAAATTTATATAAGGGAATGAATTCGAGATTGGATGAAATTCAAGCTGCAATTTTATCGGTAAAGCTCCCGCATCTTCAAGAAGACAATGAAAGAAGGCGATATATAGCAAATTATTATATAAGCAATATAAAAAATTCAAACATAATATTGCCTAATATTTTAAATGACCATCAAGAAATGCATGTTTGGCATTTGTTTGTTATTAGATGTCAGGATAGGGATGGGTTAAGAAATTATTTACTGGAAAATGGAATAGAGGCATCAATTCATTACCCTATACCTCCGCATAAACAGAAGGCATACCCAGAGATGAATAAATTAAGTTATCCTATTAGTGAAAAGATACATAAAGAAGTTTTAAGTCTTCCGATTTCTCCAGTAATGACAGAGGAGGAAATTAAATGTGTAGTGGATGTTATAAATTCATATGGAAAAAAATAAAGAGCCATTGGTTTCTATAGTTTCATCTAGTTATAATTTTGAAAGATTCATCCCATATTTTTTGGAATCAATTTTGTCACAAACTTATACTAATTGGGAATTAATAATAACCGATGATTGTTCCTCGGATAATAGCTTCGAGATTCTTAAAAATTACGAGAAGGATGATAATCGTATAAAGATATTTAGAAATGATAAGAATAAACATGTTTGCTATACTCTTAATAATTCTTTGAAAAAAGCAACTGGAAAATACATTTGTATAATCTCATGCGACGATGCGTTATTGTCTGAAAAAATTGCTCATGATGTAGATTTTATGGAGCAAAATGATGATGTCGGTGTTTTGTATGGTCAGCTTCTTTTAATTAATGAAGATAATGAACCTCAGGGAAATTATGGGCATACCCCATTAAAGGATTTTCAATCAACAGCTCTATTAAGAGAGATGTTTTTAGCTGGAAATCAATGCATTGCTCCAGGCATGTTTGTTAGAAAGAGCATTGTTGAAATGATCGGTATTTTCAATCCATTATTGAGGATGACTCAGGATTATGAATATCACATAAGATTACTTTTTAAAACTAATCCAGTCTTTAATTTTATTCCACTTACTGAGTATAGGAGAATGTCGGACAACTCTAACTTATCAAGTTATAATGTGCAGACAACTATTAATTCAGAATTGAATGAGACATATTTTATTCTGAAGAATTATTTAGAAAATATTAAAGATTATTCATTGCTTAAAAAAATATTTCCAGAGGTTGCAGAATTTGGACCACAAGACGATCTTTTGATACCATATTATATTGGAAGAATTGCTATGAATGCCGAAAAAAGTCACTTGAAAGCATTTGGAATGCAAACTATTTATGATTTTATGATTAATGAAGATAACGTTAAATATCTTGAAGAAAAGGTGGGATATACACCAAAAGATTTTATGTATGAATTGGCAAATAGTAGAATCTTTTATAATAAGATTAATAGTGAACAAAAAATTAAACTATTTAAAAAAATAAAAACTAAATTGTTTAAGATAAAAGTTTTTATAAGAAATTATAAGTTTTAAAAATATAGCTATGATTCATGAATTATCTGAAGTTCAATCAAATAGAATTGGAAAAGATACAAATGTTTGGCAGTTTGTTGTTATTCTAAAAGATGCTGTAATTGGAGAAAATTGTAACATAAATTCGCATTGTTTTATAGAAAATGATGTTATTATTGGCAATAATGTTACGGTTAAATGCGGTGTATATTTATGGGATGGTGTTACAATAGAGAATAATGTGCATTTGGGTCCTAATATGACATTTACTAATGATTTATATCCAAGATCTAAGCACGAATTTAATTTGGCTAGAACAATTGTAAAGGAAGGTGCTTCAATTGGTGCAAATGCAACAATATTATGCGGTGTGGAAATAGGAAAATATGCATTAATTGGTGCTGGGTCTGTTGTTACAAAAGATGTTCCTGATTTTGCTTTAGTATATGGAAATCCCGCAGTAATAAAAGGCTATGTTTGTAAATGTGGTCGGAAACTTGATGAAGATAAAAAATGTGATATTTGTAACTGATATCGATTAATTATGAGATTTTTAAAAATCAAATCGTATATAAAGAAGCGTATTCTACTTTTAGACAATAAGACAATTCATACTCGTTTCTCTTTTGATTATGAATATTTAAAATGGAAAAAATACAAAAAGAATATTTTAAATGAAGATCAGAGTAACGAAAACAATGATGTTCCTGGTATATATTATTTAGTTCCAGGTGTTGCGATATCTGGCGGGATAGCTGTTGTTCTTCAACATGCTAATAGATTAACTAGAAAGGGATATGAAGTTAAACTATTGTCTTTATCTAATAAAAACGACGCAAGTTGGTTTCCTGATCAAAATGTTGAAATTTTGCCATATAAAGAAACAAAAAAGATTTTAAAAAGCGGAGAGGTTGATATATTAATAGCTACTGCATACAGTACGGCTTTTACTGCTGCTACGGCTAAAGCTAGAAGAAAAATATATTTCGTTCAATCGGATGAAAGTAGGTTTTTTCCAGAAAATCCTGAATTGTGCAAAATAATAAAAGAAACATATGGTTTGCCGATGGAATATATGACAGAGGCTAAATGGATTCAAAAATGGTTAAAAGAAGAATATGGCCATGAATCATATTACGTTCCAAATGGTATAGATTTGGAAGTTTTTAATAAAAAAAACCCAATTGAATTAAGGCGTAAAAAGCCTAGAATTTTAATTGAAGGATCAATCAATGTGTCATTTAAAGGAATGGATGATGCATATGCGGCGGTTAAAGATATTGATTGTGAACTTTGG
>CAYWJC010000002.1:0-1964 GCA_964458505.1 uncultured Candidatus Peribacteria bacterium
ATCAAGATAAAATTGTTGATTTACTTAATAATGTAAATCTTTTTGAAATTGAAAAGAATAAATATGATCTGCTTGTCTCAGATATTTGTCTATTGTTAACTTGATCAGGATTATGTTTTTTAGATAATCATACTGAAATAATCCACAAACAAAAAGTTGTTAATTTTATGAGTAATACTGATGAGGTTTTTCAAAATATAAAAAATATATTATCCAGATATTTATAAAAAAACAGCTTAGAAAATTCTAAGCTGTTTTTATTTTGAAGATAAATTATTTAGCCTTACATATATCTCAATATTTTTTGTTTAAATCCATATTTTTTGCAAGCCTTGCAATTGCGGATCCGTCACATGCTACAACTTTTGAAAAACTAGATCATCACATCGCTTCAATTTTTTGAACTTCAAGCAGTGCGTCATTGTATCTTCAAAGTATATGAAAAGATCTATATCTGATTCTTAAAACCTCTATATTATTAGGATCTTTTTTGATATATTCAGTTGAATATTTCAATGCGTCCAATATTTTATTTTTTGAATAAGAATTTTTTACCATTTCTATAGTAACATTTCAAAGATCGACTGAAGGTGTTGTGCTTGTTACTTTTGCTGATGTTCAATTTGAAGAAGAAGTGGTTGTATTTGAAGCTTGACCAAGTAATTTTCAGGCATATCAAGGATTTTTTACTCTGATTCTAGCTGCTTTTGCAAAAGGATTTTTTCAGTAGATTGTTTTATAATATCAACTTGAATAATCCAGCGAGAAAAGTCACACAATAGTAAAATTATAATCTTTATCATAAGAATAAAGAATTTTATTTTTGAATGCTGTTATTCATGCTGGATTTTTAAAATCATCAATGGAAATGAAAAATGAATTTGGTTCAACGAATTCAAACAATCAGATTTTGGCATCGGATGAAATATTTTGTTCTTTTAATATATTAGAGAGATTTTTATTTATTTTTTCTATTATTGTGTCGTATTTTGCATTTCCTGAGATTTTAAAGTTAATTGTCACTTTAGCTGACGTTGCGATTGTTCAGATATTTGAAGCTTTTGGAATTGCTACCGCAGGTTTTACAATTATTCATGAAGTACTTGCAATTTTATTATTAAGTTCATCTAATGTTTGTTTTAATTTTTCATTTTGACTTTGTAAGATTTGAATTTGAGTTTCATATTGTTTAATCAGATCTTCAAGAGATTTTTTATAGGAAGAAAGATCTTCAGCATATATACTTGATGTAAATAAGAAAGATAAAACCATTGCAACAGCGATTTTTTTTATTTTTTGTGCTATCATTTTTTATGAAATTAAATAGTAAAATTTTTAAATAGAAATATTATTTCGCTTAACTATACCAAATTTTATTTATAAATCAAGGCATTTTTTTATTGGAGCATAGCTTTTTCTGTGGATTCAAGATGGTCAAAATTTATCCAATGCATCTTGATGTTTTTTTGTTCAATATCATTTATGGAGTTCGAATCAGTGATTGGGATAGATTTTGGAATATCAGACCATCAGATTATCCCTGAAAACTTTTGCAATTATCGAGGCTGCCTTTATTTCATTTATCAAATTATCTCATCAAATAAGAAAATTGGTTGGAATATAATTGTTATTGAATTTATATTTATCGTTTCAATCTACGATTATTTCTTTAATGAGGTTTTTATCTATTTTATAAAAGAGATCTTCCAATGCTTTTTCCATAGCGAGCTTATTCGCATTCCTTATATTTATTTCATCAATTATATGATTATCTACTATGCCTAATCAAAAACAGATATTTCATTTTTGAGATAATTCCAATATCTCTTCATAGATTTTTTCCCTGGATTTTGGATTTAATTTTTTAGAATCCTTTAATTGTTTTGTGAAGATCCTTTTTCATCTGAAACTTTTATTGAAACAAAAAACCGCAGCAACAACTGGTCCTGCCCATGGTCATCTTC
>CAYWJC010000003.1:0-6374 GCA_964458505.1 uncultured Candidatus Peribacteria bacterium
AAGTTTTAGGGGGAGAAAAAGTTTCTATATGTTTAATTTTTGAGGTTCGCATTATTATACTTGTCTTGATTTCTCCCCCTAATACCCCATATTGGTCGTGCTTTAGGATTATGACACGTTCATAACTTTCACTTCGTTACAGAAATTCACTAATTAATTTTTTTTATTATTTTAAATTTATTGCACTTCGGTTTTGATTATAGTCAGTAGTGGTGTAATATTTTTTTGACATATAGTTATTATTAATTAAAATAATATTTATTATAACTTTTAATTGGCTTATTGGATGGAAACATTAACATGAAAATGATTTTTAGCATATAGCTTACCAAAAAAAGATAAAAAGATAGTATTTTTATGAGTTAAAGATTTGCCTCAAGCTTTTTCTGCGGATGATTTTTTTAAAGCAATTGGGGGTTCTTTAATATCAAAATCATCTAAAGCAGATAATTTTTCTACAATGATAGAACTAAAGAAAAAAGAACTTTTTAGAAAAATAGAAAAACTCTGAATAGATATTAGTGCAGACTTCAGTGGATGAAAATCCATAACTCTAAGTATTCCAGATGAAAAATTCCCTATCTTAAACGATGATAAAAATCTTGAAATAATTTTGCAAGAGATTCGTAAAAATTTTAGATATGAAACTTTTAAATATATTGATTAATCTAACTATATATTAATAATCCCAAACCAAGGTTTGGGATTATTATTTCTAATAAGTTATTTAGTTAACAGAAATTCTAAAAAATGATGAAGTTTGTGTGAAAAACGAGTACTTCAGTGAGTCGTAGCGGAAGCTACGGTGAACGAAGCACGGAGTTTTGAGCGCAAAATTCGCATTTTAGAGGATTTCTACTTATCTCATTTTGTTGCGGAGGAATGCGGGAACATCTAGATCATTTCATTCATCTATCGGAGCTGGTTTATTGAATGATTGTTGTTGTTGGGATCATAAAGTTCTTTTTCAGAATTGTGTTGTTATAGGATTAGCTTTTACAACTTCATTATGTCTTTTATTTGTTTCTTCATTGAATCAAGTTGCAACAACAGTAATCTTAATTTCTCCAGTATAGCTTTCATTTATAGTAGCACCGAAAATGATATTTGCTTCTGGATCGCATGCTTCAGTAATGATCTTTGCAGCTTCATCAACTTCAAACATTGAAAGGTCAGAACCTCAGGTAATATTAAAAAGAAGTGATTTTGCTCAAGCTATAGAAAGTTCTAGAAGTGGAGAATCAACTGCTGCTCTTGCTGCTTCGATTGCTCTGTTTTCACCTGAT
Organism: uncultured Candidatus Peribacteria bacterium; assembly: GCA_964458505.1. Taxonomy (GTDB): domain Bacteria; phylum Patescibacteriota; class Gracilibacteria; order BD1-5; family UBA2023; genus JAQUEK01. The sequence continues at coordinate 1,287 of CAYWJC010000003.1, forward strand.
CCGTATCCTATACCCATAAGAGCACTTCATGCATTTTGCATAACTGACTTAACATCGGCAAAGTCAACATTTATAAGTCCTGGATGAGTGATTAGGTCAGAAATTCATTGAACTCATTGATTTAAAACTTCGTCCACTATATTGAATGCATCCAAAAGTGGAGTTTTTTTATCAATGATTGTTAAGATTTTATCATTTGGAATTGTGATTAATGTATCTACCTTTTCTTTTAATTTATCAAATCCGTCAAGTGATTGAATAGCCCTTCTTTGTCATTCAAATGAGAATGGTTTTGTGATAACTCAAATAACCAAAGCTCAAAGTCATTTTGCGATTTCTGCAATAACTGGTGCAGCTCATGTTCAAGTTCAACCTCACATACCACACGTAATGAATACCATATCAGCTCAAGCTAAAGCTTGTTTTATTTCTTCGCTTGATTCTTCTGCTGATTTTTTTCAGATTTCTGGATTTGCTCCTGCTCAAAGTCATCTTGTAGTCGCTCTTCAGATATTTATTCTTACTTGTGCTTTTGAAGTGAACAATGCTTGTGCATCAGTATTTATTGCAATGAATTCCACTCATTCAAGTCAAGCAGCGATCATTCTATTGATAGCATTACATCAACCTCAACCAACTCAAATAACTTTAATATTCGCAATAGGCGAAATATAATCAGAGACGTTTACTTCTTCGATAGGATTTTTTGTAAAATCTCCTCTTAGATATAGTTTAAGCTTTTCGTCAGTTTTTCTTGTAACCATGGGTATGTGTAAGTTAATAATAAATAAATTTTTGTTGAATTGTTGTCATTATATCCCGCAAACAGGACAGGATGACAAGTATTTTTAAGCTTTTGGGACAATCTTATACCAAAGATTCTTAAATGAACTCCAAAATCCGCCTAAAGAAAGATTTAGTTTTATTCATCATTTTTGAGTGCTATATTTCTGTGAAAGAATCAAAGTTCATATGACAGATGAAAAAACTGGATCTGATATTGAAGTTCAGCTTATGAAATCAGAATCTTCTGGAACTCAAATAGTAGCTGGCAATCTTAAAACTTCCTTAGATAATTCAAGAAGTCATTTTACTTTTGCACCACCACCAGTCAAAATTGCTCATTCTGGAAGCATTCAATCTTTTCAGATTTTCTTTAATTCATTATTTGTATAGTATAAAATTTCTGAATATCTAGCTCTTGCGATTTCTGATAGGTATTTCATTGAAAGTGTTCATGTTTCGTTTTTCGAAAGTTTTTCAAGTTCAATCTCTTCATCTTTTATTTTATCAAGTTTACAAAGATTTAGGTCAGAATATTCAAGTTTCAACTTTTCAGCTAAATCAATTGAAACTCTAGCTCATAAAGCTATATCAGCAGTTACATTCTCTCATCAAATAGGTATTATTGAAGAAAATATCAACATTCATTCTTCATAAACTGTTATTCCTGTCGTGCTAGCTCAAATATCAATACAAACAACTCATAATTCTTTTTGTCTTTTTGTTAAAACTGCTTCAGGTGCTGTAATGAGGTTTGGATATACATCGATTATATCAACTCAAACATCAAAAATTCATTTCTTTATATTGTTCAAAACATTAGCTCAAACTGAAAAAATATGAGCTATTACTTCGAGTTTCTTGGCTGTCATTCAAATAGGATTCTTAATTCCTGATTCAAAATCACAAGAAAAATGTTCAGGTATAACCTTAAGAACAACTCTATTTTGAAGATCTACTCAATTTTGAGCCATATCCAAGCTTCTATTAATGTCATCTTCCGAAATCTCATGATCCATTATTGCAACGATTCATTTATTTGTCGAAACGTCAATTGAAGTTCAGGATAAACTTAAGTAGATATGAGAAACCTGTTCTCATGTCATTCTTTCTGCCTCAGACAAAGCTGCATCTATGTTAGCTTTGAATTCGTCCATATCAAGAATATTTCACTTTCTTACTCATCAAGAAGCTGAAACTCCAACTCATAAAACTCTTAATTTTTTCTCTTCATTAAAAGTTCAAATAATAACTTTTATTTTGTTGCTCCCAATATCTATTGCTGTAAAAGTTTCTCCAGATACCATATATTGTGTTTTGATTTAAAGTAATAAATTAATGTGTTCAAATTTTTTATTCAGCAATTTTACTTATTTTTTGCTGTTTTTTGTAATTAGGAAATTAGCATAACCAAATGCTGGAGCTTATTATATGAGACTTAACCTTTTTTTCAAACTCAATATAAAAAATAAATCATTGTCAAAATAGGAATTTTAGTTTTAAAAATTAACACATAATTGTTAATGTTTTTTATTATTACATCTTAGAATTATGAACAAAAACTTGCTTAAATTTCTAATATAATAAAATACAAAGCAATATTTATAAATCTAAAAATGAATAAAAAACTATTAATTCCGCTTCTTTCTATTTTTTTGGATATTTTTTGATTCAGTTTCATATTGCCTATTGTTCCCTTTATAATTAGCGATTTTTGATGAAATTCATTTAGCGTCTGATTAATAGTATCAGCTGCAGCAATTTGAATGTTTATCTGAGGTATTATATTTTGACGATTATCTGACAAATATTGAAGAAAAAAAGTATTGATTTTTACAATTCTACTAAATATTTTTTGATATCTGACATTCTCTTTTTCAACAAATCTTAAAATATTTTTTATAGCCAGATTCCTTTGTTGACTGGGTTGATGATGAGCTAGTGTTGTACAAGCTTATATAAGTGATATTTCAAATGAAAAAGAGCGAATAGTAAATATGTGATATGTATGAGCGACTATTGGTTTATGATTTACATTATGACCGATTTTTTGATCACTGATTTCCTGATTATCACTCACTCATATGTGATTCATTTCAGCTTTGTTGCTTTTTTTGAGTTTAATTCTTGTTGTTTTTCTATTGGAAGAAAAGAAAATCGTACATCACGATATGCATTTAAGCTTAAAAAATTCTTCTAAAAATCTGTTGATCTTATATTTTACATATTTTATAAACATTTTGGCATTTGCGTGAATTCAAACTATTTTTTGATTATTCTTGAATAATGAATTTTGAGTTACATCTAAAAATGTCGGATATATGTTTTGATATTTATGAGTCATATCTATATTTTATCAGATTTTTTTAATAAAATACGCATATAAAAAACTTTGAGAAAAGAAAATGGTTGCAATTTGATTATTATTCATGTGATTATGATTGATTTTGGTTTGACTTAATAAGCATTTTTACAATTTGTATTTTATTTTGATAATATTTTCAATCTGAATAAGCAATATAGGTTCTGCCCTATTTGCCCTTATAATAAAATATTCCCATAAAAAAGATATCTGAAAAAATCTTTGACTCAATAATGCTTTTTGAAGCTGAGCAGATTCTATTTGACCTATATTAAGCTGAGTCATCTATCTATATTGACATAATTTGCCATTTTTTTTCTTTTGATTAATATTGATCGTGGCAAGTATATTTTTTTATAGATTGCTGAGAATAGAAAAAATTAACTAAAAAAGTTCAATGAAAATAGCAGTATTTACGGATACCTTCTATCCGTCAACAAATGGAATAGTCACAAGTATCATTGCCTTTTCAAAAGAATTGGCAGATAATTGAAATGAAGTCCTGATAGTAACCCCATACAATAAATGAATAGAATCTTTTACATATAAAAATATTGAAGTCTTTACGATAAAATGAATTCCTGCGATTTTTTATCCTGATTTTAAGATAACATTCTGATTCACACCAAACCTTATCAAAAAAATCAGGACCTTTAAGCCTGATATAATACATTTCCACACTCAATTTATTATTTGATGGCAAGCTATAATCATCTGAAAAATGTTTAAAATTCCTAGAATCTGAACCTTCCACACTTACATTGCTGATGAAAATTATCTTAAAGTTATCTGATTGAATTCTAAAATATTTTGAGAAATGTGATGGAAGTACAATAACTTTTTTTATAAAAAAATCGAGAAAGTCATCGTTCCGAGCACAAACGCAAAAATCGAACTTATAAATCACTGAATAGACTCTAAGGATATAGAAATCGTCAGCAACCCCTTGCCCATGATTAGTTCTAATAAAGAAAAGTATTTCTTAAATAAAATTAAGACAGAAAATATAGTGTTATATGTTTGAAGAATTTCCAAAGAAAAGAATATAGATGTTTGCCTTGAATCCATTTATGTTGTTTCAAAAGAAGTTCCTGATGTGCTTTTTGTGATTGTTTGAGATTGACCAGAAAAGAAAGATCTTCAAAGGCATGCAAAAAAAATCGGAATTGAAAACAATGTGCTTTTTTTGTGAAAAGTTCCACATGGCGAACTTCTTAATTCAGATATTTTCGATAGAGCAAAGCTGTTTTTATCGGCTTCCCCTTCAGAAAACCAACCTTTGACATTAATAGAAGCTATGAATTTTGGATTGCCTATTGTTTGAGTCGATGAAAAATGAGTTTGAGAATTGATAGAAAAAAATTGATTCAAAGCTAAAAATGAAAATTTTTGAGAACTTGCTATCTATATCATTAAACTTCTTAAAGATCATGATTTATGCAAGAAAATGTGAGAAGAAAGCAAGAAAATGTCTGAAAGATTCAATCTTAAAGAGCTTTCAAAAAAATTGGGAAATCTTTATGACAAAGTAATTCAAGAGTACAAGAATAAATATTAATAATATATTTTTAAAAACAAATGAAAAATCCAAAAGTGTCGGTTGTTATGGCAGTTTATAATACCGAAAAATATCTCAAAGAAAGCATTGAAAGTATATTAAATCAAACATACACTGACTTTGAATTCATAATAATCAATGATGGTTCGACTGATGATAGTCCAGATATCATCAAAAAATATGTAGAAAATGATCCAAGAATAATCTTTTTACAAAATGAAACAAACTTGTGAATCTCCAAAACGAGAAACAAATGACTTAAAGAGGCCAAATGAGAATATATTGCAAATTTTGATAGTGATGATATTGCTTTGCCCAATTGGATAGAAACACAAATAGATTTTCTTGAAAAAAACTCTCAAATTGATGTTTGTGGTGCAAATAT
>CAYWJC010000004.1:0-3035 GCA_964458505.1 uncultured Candidatus Peribacteria bacterium
CATGTGGATTGATGATAAGATTTGGCTTCCTGTTTTGATTAATGAAGAAGATTTTGAATTTACATTTAAATTTTGAGAAGATTGAAAGATTAAGGAATATCAAAGACATAAATAATTTTTTAATTTAATTATATGCAACAAGAAGTAAAAAAGAAAGTTTGAGCATGATTTTGAGTTATGCTTTTGAAAGATAATAAAATACTTTTATGAAAGCGTCATATTGATCCTGAGCTAGCATCAAGCGAAATGAATTGAGCTGGAACTTGGACGATGCCTGGATGAAAATTTGAATTCTGAGAAAGTTTTGAGGAATGATGAGCAAGAGAAGTATTAGAAGAAACTTGAATAAAATTAAATGATGTGAAAGTGACTTGTGTCAATAATGATAGAATAGAAACAGCCCATTTTATAACAATTTGAATGTTTTCAGATGATTTTGAATGAGAAGCTCAAGTTATGGAGCCGGATGAAATAACTGAATGGAAATGGTTTAGCATGGATGATTTGCCCGAAAATATTTTTAAGCCTAGTGTTAAAGTACTGGAAAATTATAGAAAAAGTGCATTCTACATCAAAGATTAATTATATGAATAAAACAACAATTGTACTTATTTTTGATAATGATTGAAAGATTCTTCTTTGTATGAAAAAAAGATGATTTTGAATGGGGAAGTGGAATTGACCAGGATGAAAGGTTAAAGAAAATGAAGAAATAATTATGGCTGCAAAAAGGGAATTGGAAGAGGAGACAGGGATAGTCATCGAATCAAATAAATTCATATCAAAATGAAAAATATATTTCAGTTTTCAAGATAAATCTGAATGGGATCAGGAAATGTCAATTTTCATAGTTAATTGAAATGAATTAAAAGCAATTGAAACAGATGAAATGAAACCAAAGTGGTTCAAAATCTGAGAAATTCCATACAATGAAATGTGGGAAGCTGACAAATACTGGATTCCAAGAGTGATCAATTGAGATTGTGTTGAATATAAAATACTATTTGATGTCAACTGAAAGCTTTTGAATATTGAATTAATAAAATAGTCCAAGATTATTGACTATATCATTAATTTTTCTATAATCATATTAAATATTAGTTAATTTTTATATATGAATAAATTATGACAATCATCAGATGTAGTAGAGAATAAAGATGAACTAGAAAATTCTCTAAGTTCAAATGAAAGAAAGGTCCTAGAAATTCTAGATACTAAAGATTACTTGAATAATTTGAAACATTTTTCTGATAAATTTAAAGAAACGTTATCTTTTTTGTTCAAGAATGGGATACAGGTTTCTGAAAAGGAAAAATTATTCAAAACCATTTCATGATCGCTTATTGATTTGTTTAACGTTATAATTCATTTTAAAAGCTCAAACGATGAAGCATTCAAAGCAAATTCTAATAACAACATATTGCTTGCAGAATTATCTAAATTAAATTCAGCACAGATATTTTATTCTGTTGATAAATTAGCTAATATCCTGGGTATATTGAAAAAGTCTCAACAGATAATGGAAGAAATTCTAGCTAGTACTAATTCTTAGATAGATAATGAAATTTTGCGTTTATATATTTGAAAGGGAAATACGAAGAGTTGATATGTATCTATCAGCTCTTTTTAAGGATCAATCCAGAAATTATATTCAAAAGCTTATTGAAAAATGATTGGTTAAAGTCAATGGAAAAATAGTTTCAAAAAATGAAAAATTAAGGAATAAAGATGAAATCGAGATGATTTTTGAAACAGAAAAAATGGAAATAGAAGCTGAAAAAATGGATCTTGATATTATTTTTGAAAATGAAGATTTCGCAGTAATAAATAAGGATCCAGGAATAAATGTACATCCGGTTCCAGGTGAATGATGAAGATCTTGAACACTCGTAAATGCACTCTTATATCATATGCAATGATTATCTGTCATAAATTGAATAGAACGTCCATGAATTGTCCATAGACTGGACAAAAACACAAGCTGACTTTTGATTATTGCAAAAAATGACAAATCAATGAAATCTTTGCAAATCAAAATGAACAAAAGAACGATTAAAAAAACTTATTTGGCCATAGTTTGCTGAATCATTAAGGATAAAGAGGGTTATATCGAGTCATTTGTCTGAAGAGATCAATTCGACAGGAAAAAAATGACTGTCATAAATCCGATTAATCCTAAATTAGCCAAAACAAAATTTAAGGTTTTAGGTTATCTTGATGATAAATTTACCTTGGTTGAAGTTGATCTTTTGACATGAAGAACGCATCAGATAAGAATTCATTTTGCAAGTATAGGCTTTCCGATTGTTTGAGACACGACTTATTGAAATCAAAAAATCAATGAACAAGCATATAATAAATATAATTTGAATAGACAATATCTTCATGCGTATAAATTAAGTTTTAATTTATTTTGAGAAGATTATAACTTTAAGGCAGAATTGAAAAAAGATTTGATTGATATTTATAATGAGGTGAAGCTTTTTGATTAGAAATATTATTTATAAACACAAGAAATATGATAGGACATTATATAAATTTGATATTTAGAGGAACATCAATAATGAGATGGAACAATTTTCCAAGAATCGAAAATGTCTCAACAACTGATAACCTTGCTTTTGTTTCCCATATCGCTCTTCTTTTGTCTAGTATTCTTAAAGAAAAGGAAAATATAGAAGTGAATGAGTTATATGTTTTCAAGAAAATAATGTTCGATTCTTTGAAAACTTTCATTCTATCAGATATAAATTCTGATGTTAAAAATAGGATTAAAATAAAAAATTCAAAAATATCAGATGAGCTTGATGATAAAATATATAATTTTCTTTTAGGTACGAATATTCCAGATTCAATTAAATTTGAAATGAAATTTATAAACGAGAATAAAAATAATGAAAAATATAAAATAGAGAATGATTTGATTAGTTTTGCTAAGCAAGTTGCTGTTTGATACGAAGTTTTAACTAATAGTAAAGTTTATCCGGATGTTTATGAAAATGTCATGGTTTCTGTTGAAGATAAATTAAGAAATG
>CAYWJC010000005.1:0-1658 GCA_964458505.1 uncultured Candidatus Peribacteria bacterium
AAATTTAAAGAAATAATTAAAATAAAATGCAGGAAAAATTAATAAAAATCTTAAAAAAATATTCTTTAGAAGATATTATTGAAATTGAAGAAAATGACAGACAATTTATTGCACTCAAAAATCTGTTTGAAAAAATTGAGAATACCGAATTTTTTTTGCCATTAATAATAACCAACTCGCTTTTATCTTATCAGTTAAGCTCAAAATGAGAAGATTATTGGGAGGAATTTTCAGATTTTGCTTTAAAATATAAGTTTTCAAAAGAATTCAATAAAAAAGAAATATTTGATTTTTTTAAAGAGTTTTTACCTGAATCACGTTGAAATAAAAGACTTTTAAATATGAAAATGCCAAGACTTGAAAAAATTATTGGTTTTCTTGATGAATTCAGTAAAAAAGAAGATTTTTTTTATAAAAACCAGATACATCTTAGAGATCTTCTCGTGGCAAAAATGAAGCAAAAAAAAGATGATAAGACAATAGTTTTTTCTATAAAAATGTTCAATTATTGAGCACGAATCTGTTTTAAAAAATTCATTCCTACCCCTTTTGATATCTCTATGCCGATTGATTCAAGAATTTTGAAAATAACAAAGGCTTATAATGATAAATGAAAAGATATAATTCAATTTTGGAATGATGTTTCAAAAGAAATCTGAATTCCTTCGATTCATCTTGATGCACTTTTATGGATAAAATGTAATGATTTTATTTGTTTATAATGAATTTTTTAAAAATTCATACAAAAATTTTGATTTTGAATTATTTTTTATAAAATGCCAATGTTTTAAAATTAAGAAGATTAAAAATGAAAAAGATTACAAAGTGTATTATTCCAGCAGCAGGTTTCGGAACAAGATTTCTTCCTGCAACTAAGGCTCAACCAAAAGAAATGCTTCCGATAGTAGATAAACCGGTAATCCAATATTTAGTGGAAGAAGCAGTTGCGTCTGGAATTGAGGATATTGTAATAATAACAGGTAGATGAAAAAGAAGTCTGGAGGATCATTTTGACACTTCATTTGAACTTGAATACACTTTGGTTGAAAAAGGAAAAACAAAGGAACTTGCTGAAGTTGAGAAAATTTCAACAATGGCAAATATAGCATATGTAAGACAACCAATACCAAAATGAGATTGAGATGCTATTTTACGTGCAAGACATTTTATATGAGATGAACCTTTTTTAGTGCTTTTTTGAGACGATCTGATTAAATGAGAAGTTCCATGAGCTCAGCAATTAATTGAAGCTTTCTACAGAAAAAATGCTCCAATAATCGCTTTGGAAAGAGTTCCTGATGATAAAGTATCAAGTTATGGAATTGTGGAATCCAATTTATCAGAAGAATGAATTCATCTTGTTTCAAATTTCAAGGAAAAACCAAAATCGACTGAAACTGAATCTAGGCTTTGAGTTATTTGAAAATATGTTCTAACTCCAGATATTTTCGATTATTTAGAGAAACAACCTTCTGAAAGTTGAGAGATAAGACTTGCAGATGCATTTTCATTAATGATAAAAGATAAAGATATTTATGGGCTCGAAATGAAATGAACAAGATATGACACCTGAGATAAATTCTGATTTTTAAAAGCAACAATCGATTATGCTTTGGATAGGGAAGATCTATGACCTCAATTAAAGGAATTTTTGAAAA
>CAYWJC010000006.1:0-2464 GCA_964458505.1 uncultured Candidatus Peribacteria bacterium
TGAAAACTTAAAAAAAGAATTATTGAAACAACAATTTTAACATCAAAAGAATTAAATAAAATATTCAGAAGCAAAAATTAATTAATTCCTACTTTTTCTTTTTTGAATAATAAATCCATAATCCAAGAATCACAGCAACAACCCATCATAAAGACGAAGAATCGTCTTTATTTGATGAATTTGAGCTATTTGTATTAGTGGTCGTTGAATTCAATGAATTTAATGCGACTTGTGAGTTACTATTCGATAAGGACTGGGCTGGATAATTTTGTTCTGGAATATTTTTCTTTACAGTTTCAGAAGAAAGAGCTGATGGATTCACATAGTTTTTTGACGGTTGTGTTGAACTACTTTCTGTACTAGGTTCTGGTGATGATAATGGCTCTGGTTTTATATTATAGTTTGAATAACTTTCAGTTGTATTGTTATCTGGTACAATTGTAGTTGAAGATGGTTCTGGAACGTTAGAATTATTAGAATAATCTGGTTCTGGTGAACTACATTGAGGATAATATGGAGCACAAGTTTCAGATAATGATGAGCCATCACAACATCAACACCCACAAACTCATCAATGATGAGAACAACATCAGCTTCTAGCCTCAGAAATTGAGAAATTAGATAAAAATATATATAAGGCAAAAAGAATTGATAATTTTTTCATAAATACTATTAAATATATAAATTTATTGTTAATATAGACTATTATTCCTATATTCAAAATTTATTCATACTTGAATATATTTTCTATCCTATTTACTTTTGAAATTAAATAAATAAAATCAATTCAATTTAGTATTAAATTTTAATTTAAATTCTTTTAAAAGTATCTAATTTATTACTATAGACTAATGTTTAGAGTTCCTAGTTCAGATAACCCTTTTCAAAAATTGAAAACATTAACTTTTGATGAAACAAAAAAAACTGCTATTTATAAATTTACAAATGATCAATCACATATTACTTGAAAGTGATTTGATCCATCTTTAATATAAGAAACACAAAAAAATGTAAAATACTTACTTGAAATGGTTGAATGTACTTTTCCTGAGCATTTTGCAATATTAAAATCTACTTGTATACCATTATAATCTTGTTATTATTGCAATTTTCAATTAGCTTAAAAATAATAATGTATCCATATTCTGAAAATTAAATCTTGACGTTCATAAAAATGAGAAAAAACAAAATAAAATCTATAGATATGACCCATAAAGAATTATGGAATGAAATTTGGCAATATAGCTACAAATCTGGAGGTATAGCATTTTTAATTGCCTTTTGAATTGTTGAATTTCTAAGAAAATTTCATCTAAATCAACTATGAGTTCCTCTTTTTGTATTTGATAGTGAACCAATAATAACTCATTATACCTATTGAAAAACTATTGAAACTGCAATTTTATATCTACCCGGGCTTTGGTTATTTATTATAGGTTTTGAACATATTTTGCTATACAAAAAATACTGGCAAAGGATACTTTCTTGCTTGATTTTTATCTTTTGACTAGCACTTTTTTCTTTATGAACAATATTATTACTTACATATAAATGACCAAAATGAGACCTGATATATTTTTCCAAGGATTATGAGATTCACAATATTAAATGAATAATAGAATTAAAAACATGAGGAATAACATATATTTGTAAAAGACCACAAGTCTTTGAAGATATCTGTTTAAAAAAATAATTCACAAACTAGTTCACAAACCCTCTAAAATATTTAATTTATATACTTATAGATATACTATTTGCTAGTAATTAGTATATCTATAGAGTTTGAAAAGGCAGATAATTGAGATTTCTCTAGTTTGATTAAATATTTTCACAGAAATATTTTTTCTCTCATTTGACATCAAAATTTCATCCAAAAACTGGTTACACCACTCCAATTAGAATGAATTATTAGTAATTAAAAAGAAAATAAGTAAAATGATGCAGTAGAAATAATCGTTTATTTCTTAACATAAAAAACTATGTCAAACATTAAAACAAAAGAATTATCCCAAGAACAAAGTGAAGAGTTGCTCAAAATATTGAAAGTTCGTTTTGAGAAAAACATGAATCGGCATAAAGATATTGAATGGTTCAAAATACAAGAAAAACTGAAAGCTAACAGTGAGAAATTATTGTCACTTTATGAAATGGAAAAAACTGACGGTGAGCCGGATGTCGTTGGATATGATAGAAATTCTGACGAATATATTTTTTATGATTGTTCAGAGGAAAGTCCTAAAGGTCGAAGAAATCTTTGTTATGATCGCGAAGGTCTTGAATCAAGAAAGGAGAATAAACCAAATAATAGTGCTACCCAAATGGCACACGAAATGGGCATTGAACTTTTAACTGAAGAACAATATCGACAATTGCAGAAACTTGGAAATTTCGATACGAAAACATCGAGCTGGGTAAAAACACCTTCTGACATTAGAAAACTCGGTGGTGCCCTCTTTGTTGATTA
>CAYWJC010000007.1:0-3472 GCA_964458505.1 uncultured Candidatus Peribacteria bacterium
GAGAATTTAATCCTCTATTATTAGTCATTTTATGTTCTATTTATAAATCCAAGGAGCTACTGTATTCAGAATAAATCATATAAGAAAAAGTAAAATCAATCCATATATAATCTTTGTAAAATGTTCTTTGGCTTTTGCTTTTGCACCTGAATCAAATCAACTCAAAGAAAGGTGAATTCCAGATGCCACCAACATCAATACTCAAATCAAAGCAACTATGAAAGTTGCATATTTAACAAATCATCAAACAAGCAACATAACGCTTTGAAATCAAGGTTTTATTCTACATTCATAAATTCTTGATTCTGGACCATCACCATTATTTGAGATATTTTCACCACAATCAGCCCATGGTATTTTTTCTGTTACTCTGACTACCGTATCAGCATAAGAATAAAACGGAGTTAATACTGATATAATAGTTAGAAATAGTAGTAATTGTTTTTTCATGTTTTTAAAATTATTTACAATATGTTGGAACAGTTCAATCAAGTGTAAAACAAGAAAGATCTTTTAAGAAAGTGTAGCTAGCGAGTAAGATGATGACTCATATAAAAGTATATTTTATGATGGCAATTCATTTCTTTGCTTTTGCCTCGTCACCTGATGAAGTGATATAATAAAATCATCATAGTATCAAGAAAAAAATTGCAACCGGACCAGTAAAGAATATTCATAGATTTATAACTTGTGCAAATAATCACTGTGCGTTTGGAATGTCTCAAGAATGAACTACAACTATCCAAGCTTGCATGATTCAAAGAAAAATCAATCAGAAAAAACCTTGAATAAATTTTCATTTAGCCTTCTTTTTCTTGTCATCCTGAGCTCATGCTGACATGTATGAAATTCAGGCAAATGTAAACAAATAGATAACGAGTGCAACAATAAAAACTCTCACAAATCCGATGATTCAATCCCTAACTACTAAATTCCATAAATCAAAATTTATAAATATATTTCACTTTGATTCACCGTCAACATCAGTGAATGTTGGATTATCAGTCATATTTTTGCTTTTATCGGACAATACTTCATATATTGATCCTGGAATATTAATAAAGATAAAAGCTATTAGAGTATAATATAATTGCCTTTTAGTTGTAGATAATTTATCATCCGCTCACATGGCCATCATCATTTGAAAACCAAGAAAAACTAAATAAATCAAAGCCATTCATCAGACTACGATTTTTAAAGTATGAAGAATATTGAACCAAAAATTACTTAATCTATCTAGAGAATCTCACCCTGTACTTTTCATTGTGAATTGCGATATTTCTCAATTAGGAACTCAAACTGAATTTGAAGTTTTGATTACCTGTCAAAAAGAAACATTTCATAATGAGAATATAGATAAGATTGAAATTGTTAATATTTTTAAATATATTTTTTTCATTTTTAGTCGTCATTAGTAAAATATCACATGAAATCTTCGGATTTGATTATTCATTCTTCCTCTAGTTTTAATGCTGATTTTTTCATTGTTACCATTCATTCTTTGGATCACATTTCTATATTGTTATTAATCTGAATCAAATCTCAACCCTTAATAAGGTTCTTTATTCAAGTTGTAACATACATCAATTCATGTATTCATACTCTCCCCTTTTTATCTGATCTTGGAATAAGTCTTTGAGATAATACTCATAATAGTGTATCAGCCAATCTTACTCTTACTTGACTTTGTATGTCTGGATTAAAGAATTGTATTACTCTATTTATCGTTTGCACGCTTCCAGAAGTATGTAGCGTAGAAAAAACTAAATGTCATGTTTCAGATAGATTCATTGCAGCCTCAACTGTTTCTTTATCACGCATTTCTCAAACCATTACAATATCAGGATCTTCCCTCATAGCAGCTCTTATTGCAGCTATAAAAGAATCTGTATCTCTTCAGACTTCTCTTTGTGAAAATATTGAATTTTTATCACTAAAAATAAATTCTATCGGATCTTCTATGGTAACCACATGTTCTTTTCTGATTTCATTAATCTTATCTAATATTGAAACCATAGTTGTTGATTTTCAACTTCAAGTTGGTCATGTTATCAAAAACAATCATTGCTTAGCTTGTAAAATTTTTTCAAGTCATGTAGGAAGTCCTAAAGTATTCATATCTTTTGATTCTCTTTCGATTTTTCTCAAAACAAAACCTATTTTTCATAATTTAAAAAATCAATTTACTCTGAATGGCGTTCAATCTTCTGATACATAAGCAAAATCTGAATCTTTTCTTTCATAAAATGATTCTAGTTTCTTAATGTCAGCTTTAAATAATTCTTTTGCAAGATCTTCAATTATTTCTCTTGAAAAAATTCAAGCTTCTTTGACTTTTGTAAGTTCTCAATGAATTCTGAATGCTACGTAATCTCATTCTGACAAATGTATATCAGAACATGAATTTTTAATAGCATATACAAGGAGAGATTCTAAATTGATTTTTTGTGCCATATGATTTTCTTAAGAAATTTTTTGAGAATTGAATATTTCAATCATTTTATTGATTTTTTCTTCTTCATCGGAAATTAATTTCGATTCATTTGTAAGTTTTTTTGCTTCTTCTTTTAATGTAGCAATCTTTTTATTTATATCTTCAACTTCTTTCATTTTTTTCTCACGAAGATCAATGTGTGATCATAAAAGGGATTTGAATTTCTCAATTGCTTCATTTAAAATTTTGTTTGGATCTCATTTTGAATCATCTCCAGAACTTGAATCATCTCATTTTCAAGATTGAGAAGACTCTTCCGAATTAACAATGTTTTGTAATTCGTCTTGAATCATTACCACATCCTCATCCTCTTCTTGTTCTTCAATATTATTTTGTTGCTTTTCATCTTCTAAGTCGAAAACAAGCGAATTTAAGTCACTTTCAACTTTTAAATCATTTTCTTTTTCTTGATTATCAGAATCATCGATTATAATCAAATCAGTCTCATCATTTGTTTTAATGGTTGCTGTCGTATTAGAATTTTGTTCTTCTAATATGATATTATCGAAAAATCACATATTTATTTTTATATTAAAAAATATTACGAATATATACTAACATAAAAGAAAAATATTTGCAAAAAAAACATATATAAATATATTTAGGGTCTTAGGAATTAGATTTAAACTTTAATATAAATCTTACCTGATTAATAAAAATTAACTATTATAAAAATATGGATTATTCTAAAGCAAAAGAATTGTTAAAATTACAACAAGAAGCATCTAAAATCCAAAACGAACTTTCAAATATTCATATTGAAGCGGAAGTTAACTGAGTTGTTATGACTGTAAATTGAAAAATGGAAGTTGTAAATGTAGTAATCGAAGATAAAAGTATTTTAAATGATGCTACAAAACTTGAAAATGCAATAAAGGATGCCACAAACAAATGATTTAAAAAAGCTCAGGAAAGAGGCCGTTTAAACAGGAGGGGTCCCAAGGAGGTGAGCCACAAAGGCGAATTGTTGTCTGATAA
>CAYWJC010000008.1:0-4989 GCA_964458505.1 uncultured Candidatus Peribacteria bacterium
AGCTTGCAGTTACTGCAAGCTTTTTTTAAGTCTATTAATATCTTCATTAACCATCATCTTTACCAATTCATCAAGTTTCATTTTTGGAGTCCATCCTAATATGTCTCTTGCCTTATCATTTTTTCAATATAGATTCTGCAAATTAATAGGACGGTTAAACCTGGGATCGATTTTTATAAATTTTTCCCAATCATGAATTCATACATGATTAAAAGCAATTTCAAGAAATTCCCTGATGGTATGGATTTCTCATGTTGAAAGTATATAGTTATCTGGTTTGTCCTGTTGCAATGCGAGCCACATTGCTTCTACAAAGTCTCACGCAAATCACCAATCCCTTTTTGCTTCTATGTTTCATAAGGTAATACTATCTTCTAATCATAGATGGATTTTTGCGACTCAATCAGAAATTTTCCTTGTTACGAATTTAATGTCCCTAATAGGGGACTCATGGTTAAATAAGATTCAATTTGATATGAATAATGAATGACTTTCCTTAAAGATATTAGTCATCCAATATCAGAATAGTTTCGTTACAGCATAAGGATTTGTAGGATGAAAGGCTGTATCTTCTGTTTGTAATCATTCATTATGGCTGCTTCCGAACATCTCACTTGTTGAAGCTTGGAAATATTTTGAATTCGGAGAATATTTTTTAATCGAATCAATGAGATTTATTATGCTGTTTATATTAACGCTTACATATTCATCTAATTTATCCCAAGATTCTCAAGGTGAAGTCATTCATCATAAGTTGTAGATTTCATCTGGCTTGTTGTCTTCGATGACTTTCTTAATCACTTCTTTATCTGACAAATCTCAATACACAAAATCAATCTTGTCCTGTGTGTTGAAATATATCAGATTGTTGATATCGGAATTCTTGCTTTTAAGAAGTCAGATCACCTTATATCATTTTTGAAGTAAGAGATTTGAAAGATAAGCTCAATCTTGTCAGTTCACTCATGTGACAAATGCAGTTTTCATTATTGAAATTCTAAAAATATTAATGTTTATAAATAATGTATTATTTTGGTTTTAATTATATTAAATCCTTATTTTTAGCAAAATGAATATATTAATGTTTTTTAAATAAATATTCGCTGTATGCAATTTTAAACAAGATAAATGGATTGAATGATTTGATTCAAAAAATTAGAATATTTCTTGTTTTTTTGAAAAACAAGAAAACAAGAAGCGATAACAATGAGGGTATTGTAGTTGAAAACGCTGCTCAAACAAGTCAAAATCTAGGAATCAGAAAATAGTTCATCAATACAGACATGACAGCTCAAGCTGATATAGAATAAAATGAATATGAAATTACCTCTTCAATAGTCATATGCTGGTACAATGGAATAGTTATTGCCATTTGAATTATTGACCATATATATATCTTCAGGACAATGATAGATTCAGAATAGCCGCTTCAGAATAGAAATAGTATTATGAAATCGGAGAGATAATATACTGGTAGGATCAAACAAAGTGAAATCAGGCTAAATAATGCGTAATATAGCTTCAACCTTTTCTTATAAACTTCAGGGCTTATTTTTTTTGATGATATAAGCGCCGGAAACAATGAAGGTCAGATTATTCAAAAAAAACTAAGAGTTGATTCTGATATGATAACAGAAACAGAATATAGTCAAACCTCTCTGCTGCTCATCATATTTCAAATCATTATCTGATCGATTCTCAGATATATATATGCAGCAACGCTAGAAAGGGCAAGTGGAAATCACATTATGAACATTTTTTTTGCGATTTTTCAGTTAATTCTCCAATTTAAAGCACTTTTACTGGTGCGAGTAAAATATATATAGATATAAGCGATTGAACAAATCAAAAAATCAATAAGGTAAGCAATAGATAGATATACTATTCATAATCAACTTAAAATGATTATAATCTTAAAGATATTAGAGATTCCAAATCCCAGTCAACTTGCAATGACATTGTATTTTCAGTCAACTTTTGACTGAAAATAAAGATTTATAACATTAAAAGTCTGAAATACGAATCAAAGTGAAATGATAAATATTATAAGTGATTGAGTTTCATCCTTATAAAATAGAAAATATGATAGCAAGTTTATTAAGATGATGGCAAAAAAGCTTCAAAATAATTTCAAAAAAAACACTGATCAGAGAATTTCATTGCTTTCACTATTCTTTTCAACTAATTCTTTAATTGTTATTGAATCAAGTCATAAGTTGGCAATGAATGAGAAAATTCATACAAAAGCAACTGCATAATTAAAAATTCAAAAATTTGATGGTCAGAAATATCTTGCCAACCAGGTTCAAACAAAAAAACTTACTAATGCCTTAAATACAGCCTCAAAAAAAAGCCAATTCATATTGTGGAGCACTTTTTTAGGTCAATCTGACAAACCTTTATATATTTCTATGAATCTTTTCATCATTATTGTAAAAAATATCTATTCATATTGATTCAATATATCATATCAATGTTCTTTTAATATCTTTTGTTTTTTGAATATATCCACATCACATTTGACCATTTCTTTGCATAACTCTCTGACCGTGTATTTTGGAGACCATCATAAAATAGTCCTTGCCTTATCGGGATCTCAAAGAAGAAAGTCAACTTCTGCCGGTCTGAAATATTTTGAATCTATCTCAATTATAAGCTTTCAAGATTTCTTGTCATATCATTTTTCGCCTATTCATTCTCATTTCCATTCAATTTCCATTCAAACTTCTTCAAATGACCACTCAACAAATTGTCTTACTGTATTAGTGACACCAGTTGCTATCACGAAGTCATCTGGTTGATCTTGTTGAAGCATAAGCCACATTGCCTCAATATAATCTTTAGCATGTCCCCAATCTCTTTTTGAATCAAGATTTCAGAGAAATAATTTATCCTGCAATCCAAGGTGAATCTGCGCGACTGCACGAGTGATTTTTCTTGTGACGAATGTCTCTCATCTCAATGGAGATTCATGATTGAATAGAATTCAATTACAGGCAAACATATTATAACTTTCCTTGTAATTCCTTGTTATCCACATTGCATATAGTTTTGCCACTCAATATGGACTTCTCGGATGCATCGGAGAAGCTTCCGTATATCATTTTTCTGGCCTATTATAATCCAATCAACCGAATAATTCAGAGGTAGAGGCTTGATAGAATTTTGTTATTTTCTCAAGTTTATTTATCCTTATTGCCTCGAGTAATCTCAATGTTCAGATTCAATCAGCATTAGCTGTATATTCTGGGATTTCAAAACTAACCTGGACATGCGATTGTGCTGCCAGATTATATATTTCATCTGGTTTGATATCTCAAATCAGTTTAATAAGATTTGTTGAATCAGTCAGATCTCAATAATGTAAAAAAAGTTTTTGGTCAGGATTGTGCGGATCTTGATATAGATGGTCAATCCTATTGGTATTCAGGAGACTGTTTCTTCTTTTTATTCAGTGGACTTCATATCATTTTTCTAATAAAAATTGGGCTAAGTATGCTCAATCTTGTCAGGTTATTCATGTTATTAAAGCTTTTTTCATATTTATATTTATTTATTTTGTAAAAAGAGCCTATCAAGTATATAAGTTTAAGATAAATATCAAATAATTTTAATTTAAAAAAACACTTAATATTTTAGCCTATTTTTGATAAAATATTGATTTAAAATACCTAATAATAATTAGCTTAAAAACATGTTTATGCAATCTATGCCCATAACTCTTATGCAAAAAGGTTGTCAATCCTTGAAAACTTCTCTCATTCCTCGTGATGACGAGACCCCTTAATACATATGTCATCCTGAAGGTATATGAAGGATCCGTGCTCATTAATCTTTATCCGTTAACTTTCCCTGATTCTTAACTGATACTCATAACGACGTGATATTAACTCTGTTACTCAAAATAACCTAAACAAACCTCCTAAAATACTCAATCGCTTTCACCAATCATTCTTTCAGTTCAACTTTCGGTTCCCAATCCAGTTTCTCTTTTGCGAGGGAATTATCCGCTTTTCTCTTTTTTGGGTCATCTTGCGGCAAATCCTTAAATATGAGCTTGCTCTTGCTTTCTGGGATAAGTTCAAGAACCATCTGAGATAGTTCTTTTATAGTGAATTCGTATTCAGTTCATATATTTACAGGTCAGATGAATCATTCCTCATTATTCATCATCCTGACCATTCATTCTATCAGATCATCCACATATTGGAAGCTTCTAGTCTGGTTTCATTCGCCATAAATAGTGAT
Organism: uncultured Candidatus Peribacteria bacterium; assembly: GCA_964458505.1. Classification (GTDB taxonomy): domain Bacteria; phylum Patescibacteriota; class Gracilibacteria; order BD1-5; family UBA2023; genus JAQUEK01. Next base: position 4,249 of record CAYWJC010000008.1, read on the forward strand.
ATCCTGATCCTGAAGAGCTTGCATGATGAAATTCGATACGACTCTTCCGTCATTAGGATGCATATTCGGCCCATAAGTATTGAAAATCCTGATTATTCTGATATCTGCATTATATTCTCTGTGATAATCTAAGAAAAGGGTTTCTGCCATTCTTTTTCATTCATCATAACAGCTTCTAGTTCAGATCGGATTTACATTTCACCAGTAAGATTCATATTGAGGATGCACAAGCGGATCGCCATAAACCTCAGAAGTTGAGGATTGAAGTATGCGAGCTTTAACCTTAATTGCCAACTCAAGCATATTTATAGCCCCAAGGACAGATGTTTTTGCTGTTTCCACAGGATTCTTCTGATAATGCACAGGAGAAGCTGGACAGGCAAGATTATATATCTCATCGACCTGAGCCCAAAAAGGCTGAGTTACATCATGGAGCACAAAAGTAAATTTTGGATTATCAAGAAGGTCATAAATATTCGATTTATTTCAAGTGAACAAGTTATCAAGGCAGATTACCTCATTTCATTCATTTAAGAGTCTCCTGCACAAGTGAGAACCGATAAATCCAGCCCCTCAAGTGACTAATATTTTTTTCATATTTTTATTTGTGATTATTTAGCCGACAAAATATATCCATTTTTGGGCTTTGGTCAAATGAAAATGGGTTAAGTCAAAAGTAACCCATCCGCCTACGGCACCTTAATCTGTATCAGGGAAGGAATGCTTACATGATAATATTTT
>CAYWJC010000009.1:0-1524 GCA_964458505.1 uncultured Candidatus Peribacteria bacterium
CGTAACACCATTTTTCTATTGTATCAATATCAGCTGGCAAAGTTGATGAAGTTGCTAACATTATTCAATGTCTCATGGTTTCAAAAGTCCAACATGCTCAATCTACTCATGTTCATGTAGTATATGTTTCTCATAATGCATGAACCGGATATCAGCAAACGAATACATAATTGGCAGAGCAATTTTCAGTGCTTATTCAATTATTGCATGTCCAATTATAGGCTCAATCAGATCAAATAGTATCAACATCAGCTTTTGTTCATAAATCACAGAAATTAGACGATGGGTATATCGGTGCTGATGTTCAATTTGCAGATCAACAAGATGCTTGCCTATAAGTTATACAGTCAGCATTTGTTCATCCATCAGTACTATCACAGCTCCATTTATATTGCGTTGCAGTTTCTGTTATGGAACTTGGACTTCATACGGTACATAAGTCAGGATTTGTAGGCGGAGTACTGCTGATAGTTCAATTCGCAGGTCAACAATATCAATTTCCTGGTCATATGTCTCATCACAAATGATTAACAAATACTTTTGCTCAATAATCAAACTTTCTGGTTCAAGTTTGATTTAAAAGATCGAAATATAATTTTTCTCATGATATATCGGATCAACTATAAGAAAATTGAATAGGATCAATGAAAGATTGAATTTTATCTGATGGTAAAATCAGAGTAGCTCAACTCCATACAATTGTGGGATTAAAACTTATTCAGTTGTTTTGTTTGTTTAAAAAAACCAGTTTTCATGAAAGAGATTGGATATCTAATCATGTTCAAGTCATCCATGAATCTGATAAGCTTATTGAAGGTGATGTTATAGCATAGTAGATTCATCAAGTATGAGCTCTAAGTATTAATCTATTATAACTTCATTTTATGTATGAGAAAGTGTTTGTTGAACTTGCAGCATGAGCTGAATCAATATTCCTATGATTGTTGTAAAAGTCATAGCTTAATCTTCATTCTATATTTCAAGATATTTCAAATGATTCTTTGAATTGATTTTTTGATACTGAATATTGATATTCCTGTAATGTAAGCGGATCAACAGGTTTTTTATTCATGTGTGATCATATAGCTTGAATCAAACTATCTCATACTGTTCAAACTGAGAATAAGGTAGCTCAACTGTATGTTACATTTGTTAATGTTCAGCTTGGATCGGGATAATTTCATGTTTTTAAAGAATATAGTTCAATAATATTACCCATATTACTTATATCTTCAGATCTCTTTCCATCTCTCGCAGTGCTTGTATATCAATTAAATGAAATGAGAGCTATAGTTCAAAGTATTGCAAGAAATGTTATTACAACTATGAGCTCTATTAAAGTAAAGGCCTTTTTGGAATAAAAAACAGATTTGATGAAAAAGACAGAATTTTCGTTTTTTTTATTTGGCATAATGATACATTATAATATATCTAATGTTCGTTAGATATATTTATATTGATTTTTTAACACAAATCAATAGATATTTTTATAGATGATTATAAAATTTATTTCTGGATTCTTCT
>CAYWJC010000010.1:0-2224 GCA_964458505.1 uncultured Candidatus Peribacteria bacterium
CAGGTTTTCATTTCAGAGATATTTCAATCATTCAGACTCAATGCTCAAACCAATTGAACATCAAAAGGAATCATATTCCAAAGGATTTTCTTATCTCATAAATCGAATTCTTTTCAATTTATAAGTTTACATGCAGTTCTATGAACAGCAAAAGCTTCAAGTTTTATGGAATCAAGAATTTCCTTGATTTTTTTGTGATCATCAGGATTTGTATAATCAAGTCATTCAAAAAGAGACATGAAGTATCTTGTTTTTTCTTGAACTTTTTCAAGTGAATCAAGTTCCAGCTCAAATTTATCTTCGATTTTTTTGATTTGTTCAACTTGTTCGAAATATTTTCTAACTTGTTTTTCATTCGGATCTCCGAATATTGATTTTATAAAATTATCTAACATTTTTTGTTGTTTTATGTTTAAGTTTAAAGTATATATCACTCGATAATCTTCCTGAGTGGTTTTTATCCCGACCCAAGTCGAGAATCTTCAATAACCTGTAAGTTTTTAGTTGAGATTCTATAGAAAGTAGAACTAAGGAATATGTTTTGATGTTATTTTATATTCTTTAATAAAGTCCTTTGTATGAAATCTTTATCCTTAAAAATGATATTTATTTCTGATTTACATTTTTCAACTTCTTTTGAATTTAGGATTTGGTTATCTGTAAGAGCGAAAAATAGTCAGTTTGAATCTTTGTATAAATTTTTATCTAATTCAATCGGCATCATTCAGGCAATCGCATTCAATCATCCAAGTGACATATTTGTATATCAGATTACGCAGGTTTTAGGTGATTTTATCATTCCTTCGTAACTTCAATTTCATGCTATGTTAGCATCTCTATCGGTATTATTCAGATATAATAGGTAATTATGAAGGCTATAGAATATTGTACTTGCTTCTGCAATAAAATCATCATTGGCACGTATATCTTTATCTTTTGCTTTTTCTTTGTCCTGTCTATACAATTTTATTAAAACATCATAATATCTTGATAATCTTATATATGAGCTATTTACTTGTTCTAGATTTCTTGTTGGTGTTTTTTGTAGGTTTTTATAACTTAAAACACTTAAAAAATGTGGATAATTCGAATTTCTGAAATCAGTTGAATTAAGTATTTTTGATTCAAGTTTCCAATCTTTTCTGGTTGGATTTAAAATTGGCTTTGTTTCATTGGTTTCTAAAGGCCTTAAAAGCTTTCATAATGTATAACCATAATATTCTTTTCAATCTTTCCCTGTGTATCTGATTTTAATGAATCAATCTTTAAGTCTTCAGTTATATTTTATGACACTATCTTTCTTTAAAGTCTTGATCACTTTTGAATTAAAGCTTGGTAAAACTCTTATATTTATGGAATAAGGTTCTACAGAAGCTTTATTATAACCATCCTCATTTATCTTATCAACTGCAATTGCAGTATCTAGTCATAAATTAAGGAATATCAATAAGAGTGATATATATTTTTTCATTTTTTCATTATTTATTTTTGTAAACTACAAAAAATAACGCATAAATTATATAGAATTATTGAAAAATTCAAATTTTTTAATTTTTGTCTATTTTTCAATGAAAAATTGTTTATTTTTTGACAAAATAAATATTTTTATTAAAAATATTTAAAATAATCTTTACTATTTTTTTAATGAATGCAAAGATAATTCCAATAAAATCTGATGAATTATACAAAGAAGAATCAATAGAAAGCGCTATAATCTTATCGAAAGTTTTAGCATTAGCATGAATTGTCAAAAATATTTCAAATCTTAATTCTTATGATGAGGTCCTTTCTTTAATAAAAACACCTTTTTATGATTCTCTTTATGAAAAATTTCCAGTTTTTAGAAATAAAAAAATGCTGCCTATTGAAGATTCGGCCATAGTAGAAGTTTTTTTATTTTTTCATAATCTTTTTAATAGAGCTAATTTGTTAAATTTAATAGATTTTTTAGATAAAAAATGAATAGAATGATTAAAAAGACTTATCTTTATAAATGCAAGAAGGTCCAATCTGAGTGTAGAGGTATATTATATAATAGAAAGTATCGTTAATGATTTACCTGATATAATCAAAAATAATCGTCTAGATAAAAAACGAAAAAAAGATGAATTGATTAATGAAGTTCAGGATAAGATTTCAATTTTAGTTTAAAAAAAGAAGCATTAATGTTTTTTTTTTTAAACTATTCAAAAAATGTATCGATTATCTTTTTGTATTTCAATCT
>CAYWJC010000011.1:0-2338 GCA_964458505.1 uncultured Candidatus Peribacteria bacterium
CTATATGATAGAACATGTGATAATCCAAACTGCTGAAAACCAATAAAGACTACATACTCTCCGGAAAGAAGTGAAATAGTTTATTGTGAGAGCTGTTATGAAAAAATTATTTAACTTATTTAGGACTGAATGTCAACAGAAAGAAAAAATAAAATTTGCAGAATTATCTAGTAATGTGCTAAAATATCTGATATCAAAATCATTTAATATTTAAACTGATTAATAAATGACTCAACAAAGAGTAATAGAACTTGAAAAAGAAAATGAAATCTTGAAAAAAAAGCTTGAAGGCTGTATTTCCTGGATGAAAAGGGAAGTTTGAGAACAAATACATAAAATTGCAAAAAGAAAAGTCACGAAAATGACTGAAAATTGAAAGGAGGATTTTTTAAGAGAAAACCAGGAACAGATCATATCACAAAGAATACAATGATTTTTAGGTGATATTTTGCTTCTTAATGCACCAAATAATACTTTAGAATATTTGGTAAATTCAGAAATCAATTTTTATAATATGCAAAAAACACAAAATCTTGATTGATTAACAATAGTTAGTTCTTATACAAAAATAATCGATTCCTTTGTTGAGCATTTTATAACCAATAATTTCAGGAAATATGCTGTTAAAAAATGAAAAACAATATTAAGAGTGAATGATCCAATGGAAAAATCTCTTCATCTTGTAGTGAATAAAAAATATATACTATCAATCTGAAGATTATATTGACTTCTTAAATCAATAAAAAACGACGAAAAATTATACGATTATTGACAAGCTTTTGCCGAATATCTAGATAAATACAGAGAACTTAAGGATGTTTTATTATCGAGCAATTTTTTTGAGCTCTTTGAAATTGTTGTTGAAAGTGATGTATTTTGATGAAAAAGACATACTTGAAAAATAAGCTTTGAAGAAACAAAATATACAAGAAAGATAATCACTTGAGATTTTCAAGATAAGAATTCTATTTTATATCTGCTTTTGGAATCCCAAAGCGTTTTGTATTAAAAAATTTAAGTAACAAAAAAGTTAATATTTTTTTAAAAATATTAACTTTTTTGTTTAATTCACAAAATTAATCCTCAAATCAAATTCTTATTTATTAGATTAAAAGCCTTAATTCTTCAAGCTCTTTCGGGGTAAAGTATGAAATGAGATTTATGAAGTTTTGCTTCTCTTCTTCGGATTCAATTAAGATTGAGGTTTTTATTTTTGTAATTATATCAGTTTCGTATATATTTTCTACAAGCATAAAGTTTTTATAAAATTTATTATTTATATTTAAACATAAAATTTAAATTATGTCAATTATTTTAGGAATCGATCCAGGAACAACTACAACATGATTTGCTGTCATTGAGAAGAAGGATGGGAAACTTGAAATTCTGAATTTTTGAACAATCGAGACAAAGCCTAAAATTTGCATTGAAACAAAGCTTTGTGATATTTGAGACGATTTGAAAGATATTATAAATGAATATAAGCCTCAATTGTGCGGTATAGAAAAATTATTTTTCCTTAAGAATCTTAAAACATGAATCGATGTTGCGCAAGCAAGATGAGTAATGGTTTATCTTTTGTCAAAAGTCGGAATTCCAATTCTTGAATATACTCCACTTGAAGTTAAAAAATGAATTTGTTGAAACGGAAGTGCACAAAAAAAACAAGTACAAAATGCATTAAAAATCATTTATAAACTTGATAAAATCCCGCACCCTGATGATGCTGCCGATGCTTTGGCAATTGCATATATTGCAAGTCTATCAAAAAAATTAATTTAAATATTGTTTTTATAACATTTTTTATATAATTGCCATTGTTTAATTAAAAAAATATCCAAATGGCATTCAAGATTAGTAACGTATTAGAATATGACAGCTTTATTGCTTTAGATATTTGATCTTTTAAGATTAAGGTTCTTGTTTGTAAAATTGAATATTGAGAATTGAAAATCATTTGAAAATCATATTTAAGGCAAAATAAAAAAGATTTCATTTCTTGAGAAATAGCGGATTTAAGCTCTGTCTCAAAGTCAATTTCAAAAGCGATTCTGAAAGCTTGTCAAAATCTTGAAGAAATACCGAAAGATATAGTTGTATGATTCAATTCAAGTTCTCTTCTATATGACCATATTTCTATTAATTATGTTCGTCAATCAAAAGATTCTCCGATTTGAATGAAAGAAATTGATGAAATGATTAAGAATATCGAATATAAGTCTCTTGATAAAATAAAGACAAAGATTGAATCAAGACTTTGAATTATCGATTCTGAAATGAGGCTAATAACAACTTCTATCGTCTCAATTTACATTGATTGACAAAGATTATCAAACCC
>CAYWJC010000012.1:0-3417 GCA_964458505.1 uncultured Candidatus Peribacteria bacterium
TGGAATGAGATAAATAATAATAAAAAAATTATGACAAATTTTGATATAACAAAATATTCTAAAGCTGAACTTCAAGATATTTCTAAAATCCTTAAGAAATATAAGAATTTAAAGAAAAATATCGGCAAGAAATCTTCAGAAATCATGCATTATGAACTTAGTTGAGATCATAAGGTTGTAATCGAATTTTTTCCTACAATCATTAAGGAAAATGTTTTAGATGTTGCTAGGAATATATATATAAATGTTTTTTGAATTGAAATAGATGAAAATATTTTGGTCTGGAAACCTAATTCTAATTTACAAGGCTGAATCAGATTGTTTTTCGGAGATGATATGTTGGATGTAAGTTTTGAAAGTGTGAGTAATAATTTGAGAAAAATATAATTTTATTTTTTTGCTATGAGTATTGAATTAATTTGATTTATAGCTTGAATATTGGTTGCAACTTCAGTTTTACCACAGATAATCAAGTCTTGGAAATCAAAATCAACCAAAGATATATCGATAAATTGGAGTGTTATAAATTTTTTTGGTCAGATTTTATGGATTATATACTGATTTCTAATGAATAGTCCTTCTCTTATTGTAATGAGCTCAATTGCATTGCTTATGAACTTTTCGATGATAATTTTAAAGCTAAAATTCGGATAATAAAAATAAAACTTATAATTTTAAATTTCTAACTTATAATTTAAATAATTATGACAAATACAAATCTTTTAGACTGAATAATCAAGGAAATCGAGGAAAGATTGGATTCAGCTGATATTAATCCTGAAAGAGTGAATAGCTGAGAAGTTATTTATCTTGGAGACTGAATCGCAAAAGTTGTAGGACTTCGTGATATTTCATATAACGAGCTTGTTGAATTCGAATCGGGAGCAACTTGAGTTGCACTTAATCTTGAGGAAAATTTCGTATGAGTAGTTATTCTTTCTGGATTTTCTACGATCAAGGAATGAATGATAGCTAAAAAAACTTGAAAAGTACTTGAAGTTCCAGTCGGTGAATGACTTTTATGAAGAGTTGTCGATGCATTATGAAATCCAATCGATTGACTAGGTGAAATTAAATCAAGCGAATATTATCCTACTGAAAGAGTTGCAACTTGAGTTATGAGCAGAAAATCAGTTCATGAGCCTCTTGAGACTTGAATTAAAGCAATTGACTCATTGGTTCCAATTTGAAGATGACAAAGAGAATTGATCATAGGAGACAGACAAACTTGAAAAACTCAAATTGCAATTGATACGATCCTAAATCAAAAAGGAAAAGGAATCAAGTGTATCTATGTATCAATCTGACAAAAAGATTCAAAAGTAGTTGCAATATCAGAAGAACTTAAAAAAGCTTGAGCTATGGATTATACGATCATAGTTTCAGCTTGATCAAGTGCTCCTGCTTCTATGCAATGGTTATCTCCCTTTTCTGGAACTGCGATGGCTGAATATTTTATGTTCAAATGAGAGCATGCTTTGATAATTTTCGATGATTTGACAAAACATGCAAACGCTTATCGTGAAATGTCACTTCTTTTAAGAAGACCACCAGGGAGAGAAGCTTATCCATGAGATGTATTTTACCTTCACTCAAGACTACTAGAGAGAGCTGCAAAATTAAATGATTCGCTTGGTGCTTGATCTTTGACAGCTTTACCAATAATCGAAACTCAAGCTTGAGACGTTTCAGCTTATATACCTACAAATGTAATATCGATCACTGACTGACAGATTTTCTTGGAAACTTGACTATTCAACGCCTGAATTAAACCTGCGATAAACGTATGACTTTCAGTATCAAGAGTATGAGGTTCTGCTCAGACAAAAGCTATGAAAAAAGTTGCTTGAACACTTAAATTATCTCTAGCTCAATTTAGAGAACTTGAAGCATTTTCACAATTTGCATCAGATTTAGATGAAGATACAAGAAAAGAACTTGAAAGATGAAAGAGAATGGTTGAAATTCTGAAACAATGAATTTATTCTCCGATTTCATTTGATAAGCAAGTTTGTCTTATTTATGCTTGAACAAATGGTTATCTTGATTCAGTTGAGGTTTCAAAGCTTCATGAATTTGAAAAAGACTTGTATACAAAGCTTGATAAGGAAAAAAGCATCCTGGAATCAATAGTTAAAGAAAAAGCAATGAATGATGATTCGACAGAAAGATTAAAAAATATTTTAGTTGAATTAAAGGAAATGTATTAATTATTTAATTTAAGGAAATATAGAAATAATCAATCATGAAAAACGTATTAAGTTCAAAAAATAAAATTTTTATAACGCAAAAAGAATTTTTAGAACCGAAAGAAGCTCTGGAGATAGCAGTAAATTTTTGATTAAAAGTTGAAAAAGCTGAAAAAACCTTCGATTCAATTTTAGTTTTGGTTAAAAGAAATTTTGAGATAAAAGAAGAATTTAAGAGAATTGAAGGTTTTGATGTTGATGAATTTGAAAATAAGAAAACTTTTGAAGACAGGGCAGCTTATTTATGAGATTTCTTTAAACCGATAATTGATTGAAGAAAACTAACATGAAGCAAAATCAATGATATTGAAGATTTTGTTAAAAGAAATTTTACTTCTTTGATATATAATGATCTTTTAACCAAAATTCACTCTGTTTATCTGTCAATGTGTAGAGATTTGTGAGTATTGAGAAAAGGTAAAAATGATGATGAAATTGCTTTTTTGAAAGAATTTACAGTTAATTTTAAAAATCATTTAAAATTGCTTGCAATTAAATATATAACCACCCTTGAATTCAGAATTTATAAAAAAGACGAGCGAATCCCAGAAGTTTTTCCTTGATCAATAAGAAATCATTTCTATAAAAATGATGAAAAATGAATTAAGAAAATAATAAAAGAAATAACAAGTACATTTAAAAATTTATTACATATTAATTAAATATGGCATCAGGAAAAGAAATCATAGCAAGAATAAAGACAGTAAAAAATACTGCGAAAATAACAAAAGCAATGGAACTTATATCAACTGTTAAAATGAAAAAATCTCAAGATAGTGTTCTTGCAAGTCGCCCATTTGCAATTGAATCTTTAAAGATTTTGAATATTGTTTGAGATAGTATAAAAAATTCCTTATTTATCGCATGACCAAAGAATAAGAAATCAAAGGAATTACTAGTAGTTATTTCTTCAAATAAATGACTTTGCTGATGATATAATGTAAATATTTTTAAAAAAGTTGCAGCATATCTAAAGACAAACAATGATAAAAACTTTGATTTTATCACAATCTGAAAAAAAGCTCAGGATTTTATTATTAGAACTTGAGGTAATTTGTTGGAAGATTTCAGTGAAATTGTTAAAGATAATATCGAACTTTCTGATTCAAAGATAATATCAAAAGAACTTATTAGAAAATTTGAATCTATGGATTACGATAAAATTATA
>CAYWJC010000013.1:0-2954 GCA_964458505.1 uncultured Candidatus Peribacteria bacterium
TAAGAAAGATTTTAAAATAAAAACAAATTTATTATTTAATAATTTAACCATGTCAGATACAACAAAAGCAGAATATAACAAGTTTAACAGTATTATCGATCCTATTGATATTGCAAAAGATGGTAAAGTTTGAAAAAACGATGCAGATATCAAAAAACAGGCTAAAATTTATTTGAGCAAATTAGAATCAGAACTTAAAAACAGTTGATATTCTGAAAGTAAAATAAGTTTCATAATGGGAAATGGTTTTTCAAAAGTTAAAGACATTCTTGAAATGCAAGATATTGAAAAAAGAAATTTGCAAGAGCTTTTAAATAAGGCAAGAAAAGAAATAATATGAGAGACAAAAATCGCTTTAAGCTGACTTGAACAGGAATCAGGTCCAGTTGAAGCAATTGTTAGTTGACCAAAAGCAGCATTAACATTTGCCCTTGCTTCATTATGACTTGAAATTGCATGACCAACTGAAGCTTATGCTTGAGATGAGGATGCGTTCAGTCCAGATGAGGCTAGTGCGAGTGAAAATGAAGAAAATAATAAAAATGAATGATGAATTGATTTAATAAATGCAGCAACATTAGCCGCATTGACTGCAACATTGGCGGTAGTTGTATATAATATTAAAAAATGAAATTTAAAAGGAGCAAAAGAATTATTAGTTAAATGATTAAGGAAAATATGATTAAAAACTAAAAAAACTAAAGTGTCACTAGGAGAAAAAATTAAAAAAGCTTCGAATATTAGAGTTTTGGATAATAAAGAAAGACATGCTCTAAGAAGCAAAGAAATCAAAGAATTATTAAAAACTAAAAAAGTAGTTAAAGAACCAACATTATGAGAAAAATTAAAAGAAAGGGCAAACGGTCTAGTTAATTGATTAAAGAAAAAAGAATGATTAAAAACTAAAAAAATCAAAGAACCACTATGAGAAAGAATAAAAAATGCAACAAGTATTAAAATTTTAAGTAAAGAAGAACAACATCTTAGAAGAAATGCCGAAATAAGAAAATTATTAAGCACTCAAAAAATAGCTAAAGAAAAATTCTCATCCATAAAAAATGCTTTGTCATGGGCTAAAGAAAATCCTAAAAAAACTGTGACAGCATGAACAGTTCTTGCAGTTTGAACAGGTGGCTCTTTAATGTATTTTATGGTTTTTGATAATGAAAAGACCTGAGAAAAAGAATTAAAACCAGTCAATTCAGAAAAATACACAGAAAATTCAGTTCTGTATCTTAAACAGGAATTCGATAAGGTATTGAAAAAATGAAAAATGACTAAAGAAGAATTTGAAAAACTTACAAAACTTTATGATGATAATAATATGTCGCTTGATAAATGAAGTAGAAAACATATTTTGTCTTTTCTTTCACATTCAAAACAAGCCTTTAATGAAGCACAGGATTGAATGTTTTATTCTAAGGATGTAATTGATTTATGAACTAAAAATATAGATATAAAACCAGATAATGAGGCAATAGCACAATATATTAAAATTAAGGCAGATGCATTTTATGATGCTGAAAAATATCAAGAAGCACTTGCCCAATATAATAAATATCTAGAAAAAAAATGAATAAAAACACCAGAGCAAATTACAGATTGAGTATTAGCATTTAACATCTGACATTCTTTGATTGAGATTGAACAATATGAAAAATCAATTCCGTATCATAACAAAAGCATTGAACTTGAACAAGATTCAATGTGTTATAATAACAGATGAGTTGCTTATGAAAATCTGAATAGACACAATGAAGCTATGGCTGATTTTAAAAAAGCTTTAGAATTAGATCCAAATTCTGAATTAGCAAAAGATAATATCAAATCATTAAAAGAAAAAATCAAAAATCAATGAAAAAAAGTTGAAGAAAGTCCTGAAGCCACAGCACCAGATCAAGAAGCAGTAGGAACATCAGCAAAACCGGAAAAGGAATCAGAAAAATGAAAACCTTCTGAGAATAAAGCTGCAAAATGACATGAAAAATGACCTTCTGAGAAAAAAGCTGTAAAATGACATGAAAAATGAAAATCTTGAATATCCAAGAAAGCAAAGAAAGCTGAGGCGACAGAAGAGTCAAAAGATTTTAAAGCATGAATATATTGTGTAAACACTTTAAGTTGAGCCTTAAATGTTCATCCTGAATGAAAATGAAGTGAAATAATGACAACTTTGAAAAAATGAACAGAGATTGAAACAACATGAAAAGTGGTGACAATGGAAATCAGAAATAAAAAATATAAATGTGCAGAGGTGAAATTAAGTGACTGAAAAATCTGATATGTTGCATTAAGATATCTTCAATTCTCAAAAGCTAACGAAGTAAAAGAATCTTGAGAAACGATTGAAAATGCAAAATCTAAGCTTTCGGCTTCAATTAGTACAGCAAAAAGTCTTGAAAAACAAGATCTGAAAAATATGGAAGCTTTGAAAAATGTATGAAAGGAAATCGAGGAAGCTATAAAAGTTGCTGAGAAAATCAATGATAAGAAAGATCTGACGATAAGCGAAATAAATGAAGCAAATAAAAAATTAGAAGATTTGCTGACAAAAAGAAATAATATATTGAAAGAAATGCAAACCAAAACTGAACCTGAAAAAGTATCTGCAGATTTGAGTTCATGAATAAAAGAAAAGCTTGAAAATGGAGAAACGGTTGAGGTAGCAAGCTATAAGTATATGCAAAGAGAAGATTGACAATTCACTTATGAAGACTCGGATGTTAAATATGATGAAGAAAAATGAATCCTGTACAAGGAAAAAACTTATTCAGAATCATTTGATCTTTATAAAAAAAATGGATGCTATATATTAGAGATGGATGGTATTTCAATATTTAGCGACGATAAGCATACATTTACCAGTTTACCTTCAAGATCTGAAATAATAGCAAAAATTGAAGAAATGAAAAATAAATACACAAATTTACAAACGAAAGAAAAAGTGGAAGTTG
>CAYWJC010000014.1:0-7131 GCA_964458505.1 uncultured Candidatus Peribacteria bacterium
CTATCACTTGAAAAAATAAACAAAGAAATCAAAAAACTAAGTTCTGATTATAATTTATCAAATCTAAATGTATTCGTTTGAATAATAGAAAAAGAAACACTACATTTTTCTATTTTAGGAAATTATTCCATATACCTGATAAAAAATAATAAGATCATAAACATTGCTGATTGAATGCAATGAAAAAATCTTGAATTCTCTTACATATCAAGCTGAAACATCTGACAATTCGACAATGTCTATATATCAAATATAGAAATACTGAATTATATTACAAAAGATGATATCTTAGAGATTTCACTTATTGATGATTCTGAAAAAAAACTTGAGTTAATTGAGAAAATCATCTCTCAGGAAGATATTACAGAACAATATGACATGATTGTGTTAAATTGTAAAAAAGATATCATTGCATTTCAAAAAAACTCTTTCGAAACTATAAAAAATCAGTTTTTAAATATTAAAGATAAGCTTTGAGAAAATAAACAAGTTCAAATTGCTATAGAAAAAATCAAATCAAGGATCGATTTAAATAACAAATATGTGAAAATCACTTTTTTTAGCGTTTGAGTGCTTGTTTCCATATCTTTATTATATCTGATAATCTCTCAGATTCTAATACAAAATGTAAAGAGTTCAATTCCAGCTGAATATAAGAACAAACTTATCGAAGCTCAGATGATAATCGAAAAGACAACTAAAGACCTTTGAAATAAAGAAGTTTTTACAAACAATATAAAAAAGGCTGAAGAATTAATTTTCCAAGTTAGAGAACAAAATATATTCTTAAATGATGTAAAGAAATTATTGGACCATATCTCCTCTCTTAAAAAACAATTAAACTGAATCGAATCATTTGCTTTAACAAAAGATAAATCTCAAGTTGAATTTGATAGCAGCTTTTCTGTAAACTGAATTTTTGAATTAAATAAAAAATATTATTTCGTTTGAAAAAATTCAATTATTTGACCATATATCAAATGAGAACAAATAAAAAAATATGATTATCCAGATTGAGAAGAGGCAATAAGTGCTGATTTATCACCAGATTGATATATTTACATATTAACAAAAACTTATAGGATTCTAATGTTCAATAAGCAAGAATATAAATATATTAATGTTGAATGACAAAAGACTTGGGAAAATGCAAAGAGCATAAAAACATTCAATTCAAACCTGTATTTACTATCGGATGAATGAAATCAAATATTAAGACATAAACCAGGAGTAAATGGATTTTCTTCAAAATTTTGAATCATAGATGATAACGATACTAAAAATTTAAAAATATATGATTTTGCTATAGATGGTTGATTTTACATGCTTAAAAATGATTTAACAATAGATAAGATAATTACTGCTCCTACTTATTTTAAAAGATCCATAGTAATAAACTGACTCCCTAAAAATTATACAAATGATGGAGTGAATGAGCCGAAAATTTTTACAGGATTGAATCTTAATTATATTTATGTTTTATTAAACAATAGTATTTGGATATTTGAAGCTGACTCAAAAAACTACAAGGATGTAAAAGCCATAAAATATATAGGTCAGCTTGAACCTGTTGAATCAAAAATAAACACTATATACATACCTAAAGACTGAACAATTCTAGTCTGAAACAACAAATGAGTTTACACCATCAACTTTGAGATTTCAGATTGAAAAGTTGTAGTCAGATAATTTAAATTCATATCCCTCAAGCATAAATATTCATGTTCATAGTTGATTGAATAATTTTAAAAAAGGTTTACATAAAAGAAAATAAAAGCATAATCCATCTTTATTCAAAAGAATTCTGAAAGATCAGTGCTTGGATAAAAGAATCAAAGCTTAAATATCCTGTAGATTTATGAAATATTATTAATGTTTGAATTAATATTAAATGAAATATCAATAATATAGATTCGTATAAAATTAAAAAAACTTTAAATTATAATAATCTTTCATTTGAATCGATTCAAAATATTTTAGAACTTATAACATATTTATACAGATTGATTCCTGAATGAGTTCCTTCAGAAAGTCTATTTGATGAATACATTGAAATAATGGAACTTTTAGAGAAAAACGAAACAAATAAAAGGTGATCTGAATTCTATAAACTCAAGCTTGTAATCAAATCTTGAATTTGATTACATTGAGAGAAAAGCGAAAACTTTAAAAAAATAATTGAATTTTCGAAAAATAACAAGATTACTAAAATGATGCAAATCAAGTGAATTTCTGAAAATCTATTGAATGAAATCACAAAATATAATTTTGATAGTTATTCTTTATATTTAACGTAATTTGGATTTAAAAAAATAATTATTAACTATAATAAAGTGCAAATATTATATTATTCATATTTATCAATACTTTGACTTATATTTTGAAGCTTCTCTTCTGTTTTGATTTACAGATGGTATAATAAAAAAACATGAATTCTAAATTGAAGAAGCGAGTGTACAAACTGCCATCATAAATTAGGATTCTTTGATCTGATTCCTGTTTTTTCATATATTTTTTCTAGATGAAAATGCAGACATTGCAAAGCTAAAATAAGTTTCATCTATCCTCTTCTTGAAATTTCAATGTGAATCCTATTTTTATTATCTTGAATATATTTAACAAATTATGAATTGATAATATCTTTAAATTATATCGAAATTTTTAAATTATTATTTTTTCTTTTTGTTTCATTCGTAATTGTCACTTTCACTTTCTATGACATCCTTTATATGGAAATTCCAGATGAAATAATGATTCCTGCTATCTTAATCATTTTTTCAATTTTATTTATCATTTCATTTAAATCAGATATTGGTTTATTTAATTTCTATAAAACATTTGATAACAACATCTTAAATACGCCGCTTATCAATTGAGTTTTATGAAGTCTTGTGATATTTCTGTTTTTTTATTTTCAGATTTTGGTTTCAGATTGAACATGGATGGGTTGATGAGATTTAAGAATTGCTATTTTCATGTGATTAGTAGCTTGATTCAAAATTGCTCTTTTATGACTTATGCTTGCCTATTTCATAGGAAGCATTTTTTGAGTTCTGATAATCCTGAAAACCAAATCAAGAAACACAGCAATTCCTTTTTGACCTTATTTGTGAGGATGACTATTTATATCGCTTCTGTTTTACGAAGATATAATAACTTGGTATCTTAATATTTTATAAATAAAAAAAAGTAAAGGTAAATCTATATTATTTGGAAAAATACATCAATTAAAGTATAATAAAGAAAAATAAATCCTAAACATAAACAAATATGTTAGATAACAAAAAATTGCTTGCAATAAAAGATTTCATCATATCAGCTGAAAAATCAGTCAGTTCAGCAAAAAAAATACTAGCAACAATGATTGATAGTAAAGATCTAAAAAAGGATCCTGATTTTCTTGAAACCAATGATCTTCATTCATATGACAGTTGAGAAGATAAGATTGTTGAATGAGTATTTACTTGAGAATCAATGCTAGGTTCAGATTGAAGTATCTATCCTATTCCTCAAAATTATGCATCAAAATCACACCTTACACAATGAAGCAAACTTAAGGCGATAATCAAGCCGGATTGAAAAATTCAATACAAGATCATAGAAGAAATCGAACATGAAACTAAAATGTGAATTTTAACAAAAAATAAGGATAAATATCAGGTTATCGCAGAATGAAAAACATACAATGTACTTCTTGCTGCTGTAACATATTTGAAAGCGGAAATCGGTGACAATGTTGCTATAAGAGTTCCTAAATGAAAGGATGCAACCTTCGCTGCAATCGAATCAATAATGCCTAAATAAGAATCAATTAAAAAAAATATCATCCAATGGGATGATATTTTTTTTAACATTGAATTTTATTATAGGTTTTTGTGTTCATATCACCTATGACTGAAAAACATTTCTTAGTTTTTAATATGATTTCTTGAAATCTGCAAAACTCCTCAAGTTCAATCAAAGCATTGAAATCATCCTCTGAAAGAACATTATTCTCTTCATGTGCAAATAATATATCTTCAATGAAATTAGGAATAGTATAGATTACATGTTCACATGCTTGTTCCAAATTTCAGTTTGTAAAAAGATCAAAATAATTATCGATTGCAGTATTCTTAAAAGATCTAAAATTTTTTATATCAAATTTTTCATCATCTTGAAGTCTTATAGCAACATTTAGGGTATCCAATTCCTCAATCAAATTACATGCATGCTCTCAACTTTCTACTGAATTTTTTGGTTCAAGATCAAGCATTCCCTTAATTATAGAAATCTCAAATATTCACACTAAGGCTTCAGCTATTTTTTCTCTTATATTTATTAGATCCTTGTTATCATATTTCATACGATAAAATATTCAAGCTGCAGGGTCTTTACTTCAATCTCATAAATCAAGCTTTTTTAATATATCCTTCTGCTCTTCAATTGTTAGCTTCTGAACTTCATCAGATTGCACTTCTGTTTCTAAATTCATAAAATTTTGAAAATTTACTATTAATTGATTTATATTTATAAAATACTTTTTGTCAAATTAAATAATAACACTTTAAATTAAGCTTCCTTCCAATATCCATTTATTCATTTTCTCTATTTTCACCTGGACCAAATCTCAAATATTCAACGATTCTGTTTTAGGGAAATGGACCTCTTTGAAATTTCTCGTTCTTCAGAAAAATTTTCCTGATTTTGTTATTCAAGAAATCAGTACCGGTTCAATTCTTCCTATCATCATTTCTCATCTTTTCTTAACATTCACTTCTAACATTGAATTTAAAATATGCCATCTTCTTGCCTTTTCTTGACTCGAAACATTATCTGGTAGGTTATTTGCTGCTATTGTTCCAGCTCTCTGCGAATATCTTGCAATATAAGCAAAATCGAATTCCAATTCTTCAAAAGCTTTAATTGTATTTTGAAATTGATCTTCAGTTTCTCCTGAAAATCAGACAATAATATCCGTAGAAATCGAAAACAACGGATCAAGTGACCTCAAATATTTCACCTGAAGCTTAAAATCATCATATGAATGTTTTCTGTTCATATTTTTCAAAACCTCATCATCTCAAGATTGCAAAGCAAAATGAAGATAATTACATGTTTTTCCTAATTCAAAATGTGCATCTAAAATATCTCGAGTCATATCATGAGGATTTGATGATGTAAATCTTATCCTATCCAATCATTCAATTTTATCCACATCCTCTAAAAGCTCTCGAAAAGGTGTCTTGAATCACTTAAAAGATTCTTTTTCATTCGAAATTCGCAATTCATAATTCGTAATTATATCACTCTTCCATCTTAGTTCTTCAGGATTCCATAATTTTGTCTTTATATCTTTTCAATAACTATTTACGTTTTGTCATATCAGAAAAATTTCTTTGGTTCCGTTTGCAACAACCTCTTTTATCTCTGAAATAATTTGATTTTTATCTCTGGATTTCTCTCTTCACCTTGTATGTGGAACAATGCAATAAGTACAAAAATTATCACATCAAGTCTGTATTATAACATTTGCAGATCATTTATTTTCCTGATATTGCTTTATTTGAAGATATTCATTGAATTTTTCATCATTTCATATTTCCTTTCCAAAAATAACTGATAAAAGCTTTGAAAGATACCCGATTTCCTCAATCCTAAAAACAAAATCAATCTTATCCGTTCTTCAAAAAATCTTGTCATCACTATTGAATAAAGAATTTTGATTTTCTAATAATTCAATTCATTTGGCTGCTTCCCTATCTCATTTAAAATCATATAGATTCTTATTCAGTCAGGTTTTCCTGACCATACATCCAGAAATTCAAATCACCACTTTTTTTCAAGTCTTTTTAGAATTTTTCCTTAAATCATTAATAATTCAAAAAACCTTATCTTCTCATTTTTTTCTAACGCTGCAAGTATTGAATATAACAAGATCAGCCTCGTTGATGTTGCCGATTTTATTAAATCAACTTTGAAAAAGTGTCATATTTATTTTTTCTGAGTCAGCATAGTTCATCTGACATCAGAAAGTTTGAAGGAAATAGTTCATTTTAATATCTGTTTTGATTATATATCTCTACCGATTCTGGATTAATAGAGATGTCTATATTATCGAAATTAATTTCAAGTCAAAAATTTTTTATAGCATTGCATTGAATTATAAATTTTATCTTTTCTGCGAAATCCAATAAATTACTAAGTAGAGCATAGGATGTAATGGCATTATCAATAACCATTATGGAACTTACTTTATTTTTAATTTTTAAAACCAAATCGTTTACAGGGATATTTTTCAGTTCTTTATCAATATTATCTCTTACCTTGAATCTTTCAATTTCATAATATAAAATTTTTAAAGCTTCCCAATTATCTTTGCATTGATTGATTTGATTTTCTATTTTTTTTGTAATGATTCAGTTTTTTTTCAAATTATCAATAAAATATTCTCTGGCAAATAATCAAATTTCTTCTAAACCTCTATAATAATTTCTTTGATTAAAGTATTTTGCCAAAACTTTTAAATCATAATCTTTAGAAAAAGAATCATAGAATCAGGGAATTTTTTTTGAAGTCTCATATAAATCTTTATAGCAACGTATTAGATTATTATTTCAAATATGTTTTATACACCAAGAATCAGAAATTTTTCTATGCCTGAAACATTCTAAAAAAATTTCCAAAAAATTTATATATTCCTTATAAATAGGATTATTTTCAATTTCATTTAAATGTAATTTTCTATTCAAAGACATTATTAAAACTTAAATCCTAAAATCCTCAATACTATATACACAAAAACAACATTGTAAATTTGAATTTTAACTTTTTTTGGTATAATTCCACAAATATTTTTTGATCATCAAACCATGTGTATATTTTGCAAAATTATTAGCAAGGAAATTCCTTCATCTCCTATATATGAAAATGATAGTTACATCGTATTAAATGATCTACATCCAAAATCCCCTATCCATATGTTGATAATTCCCAAAAAACACATTGAAACAATTACAGATTTAGAAGATAACGACGAAGAATTGATTTGATGAATGTTTCTTCTTGCTCGTGATATTGCAAAAGACAAAAATATTTCTTGATATAAATTGCAATTCAATGTTTGAAAAGATTGATGACAGGAGATTTTCC
>CAYWJC010000015.1:0-6172 GCA_964458505.1 uncultured Candidatus Peribacteria bacterium
AAAGAAGAATATGAAACACTGGTTCCTCGTATAATAGAACACATGAAAAAAACATGAGAGTGGTGAGAATTCTTTCCATCCTCCTCAAGCCCGTTTGGATACAATGAGACAGTAGCCAACGAATACTATCCATTAGAAAAACAAGAAGCTCTATCAAAAAACTTCAAATGGTCAGACTATGAAAATCCCGCTCCACAAGTATCAAAGACAATACCAGCATTCAAACTTCCAGACAATATACAAGACATCCCAGATGACATACTCAATTGGGCAATACTATGTGAGGTAACAAATAAACCATACAGAATAATAAAGCAAGAACTGGACTTCTACAGAAAACATTCTCTACCCATTCCAAAAAGACATCCAGACCAAAGACATCTAGATAGGATGAAGCTAAGGAATCCAAGAAAGCTATATGATAGAACATGTGATAATCCAAACTGCTCAAAACCAATAAAGACTACATACTCTCCAGAAAGAAGTGAAATAGTTTATTGTGAGAGCTGTTATGAGAAGGAAGTTTATTAAATAAATAATGAAAAATGAAAAATGCGATAATATTACATGGAACATGAGATAATCCTGATAATTTTTGGTTTCCTTATATTAAAGAGGGCTTAGAGATTATGTGATATGAAGTTTGGACACCAATCCTTCCTAATGCAGAGAAGCCAAATTTAAAAGATTGGTTGACTTTCGTGACAGAAAATTGAAAATTCAACAGTGAGACAATATTGATAGGTCATTCAGCTGGTTCTCAGTTAATTTTAAGTGTTCTTGAAAAAAATGAAATAAAAATTGCCAAAGCAATCTTGATTTCTGGTTATGCAAAGCCATTGCCGAAAGATGACCAAACCTCAATCGAAAAAGATGATTTTTTGTGGAAAAAAATAAGAAATAAGGCGGGAGAAATATTTTTTATCAATTCAGATAACGATCCCTGGAGTTGCGATGATAAACAAGGAAAAATTATGTTTGATAATTTGGGATGAACTCTTATCATAAAACATGATGGACATATGGGTTCTACAACTTATAATCAGCCTTACAGGGAATTTCCTTTAATTTTAAAGCTATGTTCTGACATATAAATAATTTTTCTAAAAATGCTAAAAATACATATAATCACAGTTTTTCCTGATTCATTTAAAAGCTACATCAATTCGAGCATCCTGAAAAATGCTCAAAAAAAATGAATCTTTGAACCAATATTTTATGATCTGGGTGATTTTTCAATAAAAAAAACAAGAAGAGTTGATGATAGACCTTATGGATGATTTCCTTGAGCTATTTTATCGATAGAACCTCTTTATAAAGCAATAAAATCCATCGAAGAAAAACATCCCTGCATCAGAAAAATCTACCTTTCCCCTAAATGAAAAACACTGAAGCAACACAAACTTGAAAAACTTGCAAAAAACAAAAAAGATATTATATTGATTTGTGGTCATTATGAGTGAATTGACAGCAGAATCCTTGAAATGTTTGAAATAGAAGAAATATCGATTTGAGATTATATACTGACAAGCTGAGAGCTTGCTGCAATGGTTTTAATAGATTGAATCGTAAGATTGTTGCCTTGAGTTATAAATGAAAAATCCTTAGAGGAAGAATCTTTCAGTAAAAAACTTTGAAGGAAAAAAGAATATCCTTGATATACGAGACCTGAAGAATTCATGTGATTCAAAGTACCTAAAGAATTGCTTAGTTGAGATCCGAAAATTATAGAAAAATGGAAAAATAACTTTAACAAATAATAATTTTTTATGGAAATTTTAAATACTATCCTTGAAAGTCTAGTTAGATTTTATCAACTGATAATCCAAAACATTACTCTTGATTGAATAATAAAGTTCGGGGTCTTATATTTTTTCATCATTTGGTGAGCCTTTATTATATGGATTGTAAAGGATATAACAAACAGAACAACAAATTTATTTTTGCAAGTTTTATCGATACTGATAATGATAATATTCACTCCTATTTTGGGATTGCCTATCTATCTTCTTATAAGACCTAGTTCGACAATATTTGAAAAATATCATGAAGGATTTGAAGACGAAGATATCACTGAATGAGAAGAGGAAAATGTGGAAAATATTATAAAGAAAGATGTTTTTCTTTGTCCTTTTTGTTCCAAGCATATAGATGAAGATTTTTTATATTGTCCTTTTTGTAAAGAAAAATTAACTCAGAAATGTGAAAAATGCCATAAAGATTTAAAAGTTTTTTGGGTTGCATGTCCTTATTGCTGAGTTAACGAAGAAAAACCAAAAAAATCCAATAAAGAAACGGTAGCGTTAAATGAAATTGAAACAAAAGCAGAAATCACAGAAGATCAATCTTCAATGATTGAAGCCAAAGAAATAACCAATGAGTAAAACAAAAACCAGATTAATCTGGTTTTTTTTATTAAAATATCTTATTTTTTAATCTTTATTTATGGGGATTCAAACTATTTATTTTAACAGGGAAACCTGAAATGCTGCACCCAATCTAAATCAATTGATCACTTCTATAAAATTATCAAGAAAGGTTAGAGAAATTCTATTTAATTTACCGGAATCTTTATATAAGGAAAAAGTTAAATTCATTTTGGATTTTTGACTGAAAGAAAAAGATTGAATTGAAATCTTATTAAATACTGATAATTTTTATGTTTACTTATCAGCATTAAAAGAAATGGAACAGGCGATATAATTATCTCTTAATATTTTCATCAACAACATTCTTAAATTCTTGCAAAAATCTTTCTTTGCTGAATTTTAAGGCATGGTTTCTAATTTTAATTCTGTCGTATTTTCAATCTTCAATATTTTGATGAAAAACTTTAAATTTGGAAATGAAATCAATTCAATTCGGATCATTGAAAAATTCTCAACTTAATCATTCTACATTTGTTTCAACAAGTCCTCAATCTCTCAACCCAAAAACTGGAATTCAAGCACACATTGCCTCAACTGGGACTATTCAAAAATCGTCTTTATTGCACATTATTGATCATCTTGCATTTTTATATATTTCAGCTGAAAATTCCCAATGTTTATATCATAAGAATTCAATATTAGGTCATGCTATGGATTCAAGATATTTCCTATGAAATCAATCTCAAATAACAATAAGCCTGAAATTTGTCATATTATTAAATGCCCTTATGGCAATATCTATTTTTTTAAATTCTGTAAGCGCTGAAACTATCACATAATAGTCTCTTTCTTTTAGTGTCTTTTCTCAAATTGAAAAAATATCCGAGTAAACTCCTGGATAAATAATTTGAGAATCTCTTCTGTAATATTTTTTAATTCTTTGTTGAACTTGTCTTGCATTTGCGATAATAATATCTCATCTTTGTCATGCCTGATAATCCCAGATTCTCAATGAGTGGAAAATAAAGTCCAGAAAAATGAGCAATAATTTTTTGAATATTTTTCAATAACTCATATCTTTCCTATTCTCAAAAGTCCAATCCCAAAGATATCGCGAAGGAGTATGATAATAAACCACAAACAATGTTTCCGGTTTTGTGATGCATCAATGAGCAAAGCTTGAAGAAGATGCAATAACAAGATCATATTGACTTAAATCAAGGCTCTCAACAGCTCTTGCCATAAAAGGCAATGCGAATCTTTGATGTTTAAAAAATCTGAACATGGATTGTGTCAACTTTGGAACATGTTTAACAATTCCTATCGGAAACATTTTTTCAACCTTTTTTTCATCGTAGATAAGAGTGTATAAGTCAGCTTCAGGATATAGCTCCAAAATATCTTTTACAACGTTTTCTGCTCATCACATTTTAATAAGCATTTCATGTACAACAGCTATTTTCATTTATTCTTTTTACTTAAAAAAATAAAATCTGGCTTCGATGAATTCAAAAACATTCATATAAAAACGAATAAAATCAAAGATATATAGACAGCTTCAAATGTATGAAGAAAAACATTCATGACAAGAACTCATGCAAAAATTCAAGACAAAGGAAAACTTACTGAATATAAATTCACAAAAATCAAATACATCAATAAAGTAAATAATATGAATCCTATAATTCATCACTCCACCAATTGCTGTATAAACCAACTTTCGGGAATAAAGTTTTTTTCATCTACTCAGACTGCATTATGAGTGCTTCTGTATGCCGGTCAACTTGATGCCAATCATCTTCAAAGGGGATTCGCCCTAAATTGATCGAATCATATAATCATCCTTTCATAGTGTCATTTTGAAGATCAGGCCCTAAGCACAATGTTTCAAAAACTATTTCAATATTTCAAATAAAAAATTCATCAGACAGCAAGAAGAAAAATAAAAAAACCAACAGTCTCTTTTTTGTATTTTTTAAAAATTGTTTTTATGTTCAGAAAAACAATTAAAATAAATCCTCAAACAATTCAAATCAATGAACTTCTTGAATATGTCATGAAAATAAGTCACAGCAAAACAAAAAGTGCTAAAAACAAATATGTATAGTATTCTTTTTTATTTTTGAAATAATGAATCAGAATTCATAAGTATGTCAGAATAAAAAATGCCGCTTGATTAGGTCAATCAAAAATTCATTGAAACCTTCTTACATTAGCTCATTCTATTCAATGATAAATTGGAACACTTCCACCCAAACTCCATACTGAAAGTTTTGGTGAAAATCATAGATAAACTAAAATATTTTCTCAAATAACGAATCTTATTAAGATTCAAACCAATATTGCTATTCATCCTGAATAAATAAATAATCTCATATAATAAGATAATTTATTTTCAAGAAGATAAAATCAATGCCTGAAAATCAGAAATGCCAATAAGAATTCGAAATCATATCTTCCTCAATAAATAAAAGCCTTTATTCAAACATTATTTAAAATGGAAATGATAATCAGATATCAGAGATATCAGAATAAAACATAGTCTATCACTCAAAACTTGGGCATTTTTTTGGTTCTTATATATTCATAAACCAAAATTCATCCCAATGCCATGATAAAAAATTCTTTAAAGAAAGAAACAAACGAAAGTCATAATTTGAACTGGAAAAAAACTGAAATCAATACATTAAATGGCAGCAAGACAATAAAAAGCCTTGCTAGTTTATCAAAATATTTTCACATTTTTATATTAAGTTTATCATATTATTATAAACCACAGATCCATTTCATGATGACAAAACCGCAAAAAGCGAAACGAACAATGAAAAAATTATTCAAATTATCACTATTATTGCAACTATTTTTTTCATATTAATTATTAAGATTAACGTTAAAACCATTTGAGTCTATAAAAACTTTTTTTAAATTCAAATCTATTTTTATATTCGAAGCGCTTGGATGGTAGTTTTTCTTTATTTCATCAAGATAATAACCAATATCCTTAAGTCCTTCTTCAAGATTTTTCACAAAAATCTTCTCAGGAATAATTTTTATCGTATCTCAATTGAATTCATATTCTTTTTTCCTTCAAACCTGTTTATCTTTTAAAAGCTTTAATTGAATATCTGAAAATGAATGCTCCTTGAATATATATCAAGCATTGATTTCAACATTCAATGACGAATTTTTTATTGTGAACTGTTTTTTTATATCGAAAATATTTATTTTATATTCTCAATTTTCAATTGCTGCTTTTATATTATTAAATCAGATATTCAAAAATTTTTCAGTATATTTGAAATCCTTTAAGATTAATTCATTTTGTATAAATAGACTTATTTCAACGGGATTATTGATATTTGTATCATCTTGGATTACAGATTGTATTTCCTTGTCATCATTTGTCAGATAAACTGTATAGAATATATTTTTAAAATCGTATTTTTCCTTTAATTTAATATCGTCTTGAGAAGTAAATAATTCTTTGTAAATTTTTTCTTTTTCTTCAAATGAAATTGGCAGATTCTTAAAAGTATCTATATTTTTTCATTGCGAATCTTTAAAAGTCAGATCGTACACTATAAATCAATTTGGATTAATCTTAAAATTAAATCCTATTCCTAAAATATTTAAATTTACATTAAAAAATAAATCTTTTTTATAATCATTCAGTATTTTTAAGCTTGATATGTCTACTCAATTAAATTGGGAAAGATATTCCTGGAGATCCTCTAATTTAAATTCTGTGTCGGTAATAAAATCAAGTCATTTCAAATCTTGATTTTCCTTGTTTAGATTAATCC
>CAYWJC010000016.1:0-1684 GCA_964458505.1 uncultured Candidatus Peribacteria bacterium
CCCTTCCTCTCCGCCATTAATAAAACAACAAAATAAATATCCCAACGTGAGGTAAATTTCTGAAGGAAATTTAGAAAGCCAACAGTTTGGCTTTCGGCCGAGGGCGGCCCGTAAGGGCGAATCCCTTCCTCTCCGCCATTAATAAAACAACAAAAAGAATAGAGTAAAAAAGCTGATAGAAATATCAGCTTTTTTTGATTGAAAAAAGTATTTTTTTTGATAAGACTATTTTATTATTTTTTCTAGAATCTTGAAAGGATGTTGATTAACAAGATTTCAGTAGATTTTCATTTTTATATTTTGTTGGAATTTGATTAACGCGGTTTCTATTCAATTCAGCATGTATTTCGGTGCAAAAAGGTATAGATGTTTAAATTTTTCCTTTTCAAATATTGAATCGGTTTTTTCTGATAAAGCATTTAAAAATATTTTTTGATTATTTTGCTTGTTCGATTCGTTAACTGATCATGAACGGAAATATGAACCGGAAGTCTTTACATAATTTCATTCATTTATATCTGTGTATTCAGGTTTTTTCATTTCGTACATGTCGCATAAATCTATGTTTTTATTATTTGCTATGTAAAATTTACCCTTGTGTCATCAGGCTACGATTATAAGACTTTTTTCATCCTCAAATTGAGGTAACTCATTTTTTATTTCCATAAAAAATTTATTAGAGATTAATTTAAAGTTTCAATTTTGAAACCTGTTATTTTACTTATTTTTTTATTTTTTTCAATGGAGTTTTAAAGATAATCAAAAAATTCTCCTTTTGGGAGAATTTTTATTTTTTTTGGAAAATAACTTAATTCATGTCTTGAAATTGTAGTCTTAAATATAGATAATCTCTTTTATAACTTCAATTAGATTATTTCTTTCATCCTTATTAGTAAAATCATGATTTCCTGGAATTATTTTTTGGGATTTTATGTTTCGAGTGAATTTATTTGAATTATCTGATCAAAGGATTTCATCGTTTTGAGCTAAGATAATATGAGTTGGAACTTTTTTTGTGAATTTCTCGTAAAGATCTATCATATCAAGTCTCTCGCGACTCTCCCAATATTCCATTGAAATAGTTGTAATGCTGCCATCTCTACGTGGAATTTTCTTTAATCTTCAGTCTGGATATTTCTTAATTCATGGTCTTTCTCAGAAAATTGCATTCATCTTATCTAGATTCAAGTTTCTCGGAGGTGCTATAAAAATAGCTTTTCAAATATGATTTGAATTAATAAGGGTTGCTGCAACTGATCATTGAGAATGTGTTATGATATCAATTTGTTTAAATCATCTGCTGAGTAATTTATCTATCTCATTTTGTAAAATCTCCGCTTGACGTTCAAAAGATGCAACCTCCAGTCAATCATTCGTTGGGATGTTATAATCAAATAAGATATTCAATCTATCGCCAATACTATCAGAGATATCGATAAACATTCATCTCGCTGTCTTTTCAGTTCAGAATCAATGACTGTATAGGATTGGGTTCATAAAATGAAGTTAGATAATATTTTAGACTTTCAATGAACCACGGAATCCTCTGGCAGCATAGTAGGAGGGTGCACTGTTGTGATAAATAAATACGCTGCCATAGCGGTAATCAGCAAAGAGGGCACCACCGAGCTTCCTTATTTCTGATGGTGTAGCAATCCAGCTTGACGTCTTCGTATCGAAATTT
>CAYWJC010000017.1:0-5691 GCA_964458505.1 uncultured Candidatus Peribacteria bacterium
ATAATAAACTGACAGATCATAGATGGAAAACTGAAATTCAGACCGAATGATCCGATAACAAGAGCTGAAACGTCAAGAGTAATCAATAAGATCTTATTAGACTTTCCTTCTCCGCCAAAAATTGATTTATAGCTATAAAATACATCCTCTGTTAACAGAGGATGTATTTTTATATTAAAGATTCTATTTATTGAGTTAATAAATAGAATTAATATTGCTAAGTATAAACACAAATAAAAATCCTGTAGTTTTTTACAGGATTTTTGTAGATTAAACTTTATCTTCTTTATACCTTCTTAGGAAAACAGGGAAGTGTGTAATGAATAAAATTAAAAATATAGTTCACCAAATGCTTGATGAAATCATTCTATCTTTGTACTCAAAGTCTCTTCTTGCTAAAATATTTGTTTTGGCTTCATTTTTACATTTTTCTATTTCCTCTGGGGTTCTTGGGGTTGTTCAAGTTGAAGTTGTCGGAACTGATTTTATTCCAGATGGATTATAATTAGGATCGGAACATTGTGTTACCTGATAATTCTCATAGCTTCAAATCAAATATTCATCAGCAGTTATTAGTTTGTATTTTATTGATTGATAAGCTAGATTTCCATAACCGATAACTGTTCAGATTAATCCTACGATCGATATTATAACAAGATATATCTTTAATAAATTAAATTCTTTCATATTTGCAAAGATAAGAAATAAAATAAATAATATAATTAATATAAATACTATAAGAATCATAATGTATTTAGTTAATCAATATTTACTAATTATATTCTTTTAAGGATTTTTATCAAAAATTTGCAAAAATTGATTTGTTTTTAAAAAATCAAAAAAGTTTTGCAATTTATATACATATTTATATACTAAGTGTATAAATTATTAAAGCTAGTAGCTAATAGCTTTAAATTAGGTTAAGGATCGTAAAATTAATTCATAATTATTTGTTTATGTTAACACCAAAACAACAAATCGTATTCGATACAATAAAAGAATACATAGCTAAACATTGAGAATCACCAACCTTAGAAGAACTCCAAAAAATTCTTTGAATCCAAAACAAAAGAAGTATCGTTCAATTTTTGGAATATCTTGATGAAAAAGGTTATATAAGAAGAACTTGAGGATATAGATGAATAAAACTTTGAGATAGATTAATTGCTTCACAAATGGCAATACCAATTCCTATCTTATGAGTTGTTAATGCATGAAAACCTTTAATGTATGCAGATGAAACAGAAAATTGATTCCTCCATATTTCCAAGACCATCATAAAGTGAGATGAAAAAAAATACTTTTGCGTCAAAGTAGACGGAACTTCCATGAATAAATTCACTATAAATTGAAAACCTCTCAATAACTGATCTTTTGCTCTTGTTAACAGCTGATATGACTGGACATCTGATAAGAATTGAGCCTATGTTTGTATAGTCAATGGATTTGCTACTGTCAAGAAAATCAAAAAAGAATGAAATGAGACTTATCTAATACCTGAATCAAGCGATCCAATCCACAGTCCGATAATACTTACAAGTGAGGATGTTGTTGAGATTAATTGAAAGGTGGTTGATATCTTTAATTTTGAATAGAATTTTTTAAAAGCGAATTATTAATTTGCAATGATTTAATAATCTGAGTATTTTTCATTGTGTATTAAGTAGATAAGTTATTATTGACTCTTTTATATATTGAATCATCTCATAATTGAAAATCAGGATCGATTAAATTCAAAAATCTTTTTTTATCAAAAAGAACTTTAACTATTCATAATTTATTTAATGCTTTTTGAAATAATTCAGATTTTTTTCATTGTATATCTTCATCGATAAGGGCTATTTTTTCTTCAATTGTTAGCATTCTATTTTTAGTATTTATTATCCACGGAGTTTTAAAGTGGTATATCTTTTGAACTGTAAATCATTTTTTTAGCACAAAAATAATAAAATCAATGCACAATTCTTCTAATTCTGATTCTTTATAATCAGCTCAGATTTCATCTAAATATTTTTTAAATATATCTGGCGTTAATAAATTTAACTTTTTTTCATTAATAACAAGTTTATCTCAAAAATATTCAGCTATGAAATATGAATTAACTGAAGAATCTAAAACTGCATTAAAATATATTTCCGTTTGAGAAATTTGAGGGATTGATTCTGAATGTTTTGAGGCCATACTTATAATATTAAAACTAATTTATGTTGATTATAATAAATATGTATTTTTTGTCAAAAAAACATTAACTTCCAAAATATGAAATTTTCAGTTTCAAAAAAAGTTTATGCTCACGTAGACTGTAATAGTTTTTTTGCGAGTTGTGAAGTTTTGAGAGATCCAAGTCTTGCTTGAAAATGTGTTTGTGTTTGACAGCAAATTATTCTTGCAGCTACATATGAGGCTAAAAAATTTGGAATAAAAACCTGAACTCCAATTTGGGAAGCAAAGGCTATTTTGTGAGATAGATGAATATATTTGAATCCTGATCATATTTGGTATTCTGAAGTTTCTAAAAGTTTTATGAATTTTTTGAGAGAAAATTCTTTGGAAATAAATATTTTTTCAATCGATGAAGCTTTTATAGATATTACTTGATTTGATAAATTATATAAATGCTCTTATGTTGAATTCGCAAGAAATTTTAAAGAAAGAATAAAGAAAGAAATAGGAATTCCTGTTTCGATTTGAATATCCAACACTAGGATTAGGGCCAAGATTTTTTCTGAAATCAATAAACCACTTTGAGAATTCGTATGATTACTTGATGAAGATGTGGAAGAGATATTTAATAAATTGAAGATTTCCGATATTCCGTTTATCTGAAGAAAATATCAGGAGAAATTAAAATATACAGCAAAAACCATCGAAGATTATAGAAGACTTCCTTTTTGGAAACTTAAGGAAATGATAGGTAAAAATGCAACTGATTTATGGCTTGAATTGAATTGAGTGGATACCTTAAAAAGAATTTGATGAGAAGGAGATGTTAAATCAATTTCAAGAACCAGATCATTTAATTTTGAAATGACTACGGATAAAAACAAGCTTTGGCTAAAGCTTGTTTCAAATTTTGAAACAGCTTATATTGAACTTATGAAAAACAACTTTGAGACAAAATCAATTGGACTTTATCTTAGAGACAAACAAATGAAAAGATATTTATATGAATGAAAATTTGAACAATTTACAAATAATAAGAAAACACTTTTAGAAAGCCTTAAAAAACTTTTCAGTGCTTATTTTATAAATTGAATCATTTATAGGTCCACAGGAGTTATCTTTTCATCATTTCAGAAAACAACCCCAAAACAACTTTCCTTATTTAATGATAGTAATGAAATTTATAATAAAAATAAAAAATTAGCCGATACTATGGCTAATCTGAACAAAAAATTTTGAAGATCTTTTGTTACGACAGCGAGTAATCTCAAATAACTAGCCTTTTATATTGATAATAGGTTTTAAATGATGAAGTATCTGAACCATATCTTTTTGGAACTTCATTACTTCAAAAATATTTTTGTAAGCAAAAGGTGCCTCATCTATGGTTTTAAAATCTACTTTTGCCTTTATTCACTTCATTGTTTCCTTAAATTCATCTAAGCTGATACTTCTTTTTGCTTCAGTTCTGCTCATAATTCTTCCTCATCAATGAGAGCTTGAGTATAAACTGTCAGGATTTCATTTTCATCTAACCACAAAACTTCAGTCTCTCATGTTTCATGGAATGATTCATAACATTCATCTTTCCGCATGAGTCGCTCATTTTCTATGTATCCATAATGAATCTTTGAGCTCAGCGTGATTATGATGTCTATTTATCATATTTTCATAATTTATTTCTTTCCTTTTTCAGCTAAGATAATAATCAAGTTCACCATAAGTCGCTTTTAACATTTGTTTTCTGTTCTCAAGAGCGAATTCAAGACAGAAATTCATATCCATGATATATTCTTTTCATTCTTTCGAATCTGATTTTAACCCATAAGTTCATTCAATGCCTCATTTGAATAATTTTTTTCATTTTTCAAATATATATTTTCACTTGATTTCCTCATATTCCTCTATATCTTTTTTCTTCAGTTTTTCATAATCTTCGATTTCTTCAAATTCTTTTTCAAATTCCCTAAATAATGGATTCTCAATCATTTTTGCTATTCTCATGTACTTTGCAGCTGTCTTATATCATACTCATCTACTTCAAGAATGGACCACTATCCAAATGTTATCTTCTTCATCATAGGATATTTCTATAAAATGATTTCATCAGCCGAGAGTTCAAATCTGATAAATTCAAGTTTTCATAAGATTTTCTAGAAAGTTTGAATGCGGAATTTTTAAATAATCCCAATCGATTTTCTCTTTTCTTGATAATCATTCTCAACAAGGAACAGATCTATATACAGAATCGAATATCTTATCCTCCAAGCCTTTTATCTGTTTCTTTTTATATTCAGTTTTTATAGCACAAACTCCACAGCCGATATCATATCAGATAAAAGCAGGGAAAATATAATCTTTTACCGCGACAACCCCTCATATAGGAAGTACATAACCGCTATGAGCATCAGGAAGTAAGACTCATTTTATCACACTATCAATCTTCATGACTTCGTTAAATTGTCTCATGGCTTCATCTTCTATTTTTTCTCAATATATGTGAATTTCTTTTTCCATTTTTTTAATTTAATTATAACATCATATTATAATTAAAATTTGTCATTAATAAAAAAATTTTTATAATCGGCATACTTTTAATTTTTTAAAAAAATACTATGATCCAAAGAACATTGGTTGTATTAAAACCAGATACTGTACAAAGAAAAGTTGTATGAGAAATTATTTCAAGATTTGAAAGATTGGGGTATGATATAATTGCTGCAAAAATGTTGAATGCATCAGAAGATCTTTTGTATAAGCATTACGAAGGAATCGGAGCGCTTTTAACAAGAAAAGGACAAAAAGTTTTTGATTTAACTTCTAGCATGATGAGAGGTTGACCAGTTTTAGCAATGGTTTTAGAGTGAATCGAAGCAATTGATGTTGTTAGAAAAATAGTTTGACCAACTGAACCAAAAAGCGCAGCTCCTGGAACAATAAGATGAGATTATGCGACTATGAGTTATGGTTATGCAGATGCAAATTGATTAGGAGTTGTAAACTTAGTTCATGCTTCAGCTAACGAAGAAGAAGCTTCAAAAGAAATACCTTTATGGTTTTCTTCAGAAGAATTTGTAAAATAATTTTTCCCATAGATTATTAAATAATGAATTTGACATATAATAATTTTTCATAAAATTTATGTAAAGATTAATTATATAAATATGTCAAATTCATTATTTTTGCCTTATATATGCGATAAACCAATAGAAGAAAGTGAACTTAAACTCCTTTCACCTTATGATATTGATATTTTATCGAATTATAATGATTCTTTCGGTGAACATATTAAGCCTAAACAAATCATTACCATGCTTTGACGTAGTTGAGCATGAAAATCTTTTGCAATGAAATCTGTAATGGAAAAATTCCGTTATAAATTCATGTACAATCTCACCGATAGGAATATGAGAGGTTATGAAAAAGTTGGTTGAAGTGATTATTTTCATGTTTCAACTGAGGTTTTTCGAATAATTTCACAGGAAAAATTTATTTCTTGGAGAGTTCCTGAATGAAAGAATAAAAATT
>CAYWJC010000018.1:0-2905 GCA_964458505.1 uncultured Candidatus Peribacteria bacterium
CAATAACAAGTTAACTTGGGTTCTGAAATAAATTCAGAATGACAACAAACAATCCATAAGGTATACTTTATAACTTTTAACTACCATGACATACCCACAAGTAAACCCAAAACAAAGTTTTCCTGAAGTGGAAGCAAAGATACTTGCTTTTTGGAAAGAGAACAAGACATTTTTAAAATCTCTTGAAATAAGAAAAGATTCTGAGGAATTCGTTTTTTTTGATGGACCTCCTTTTGTGACAGGACTTCCTCATTACTGACATCTTCTATGATGAACTTTGAAAGACGTTATACCAAGATATCAGACTATGAAATGAAAGTATGTTGAAAGAAGGTTTGGATGGGATTGCCATGGACTTCCAATTGAGAATATAGTTGAAAAAAAACTCGGAATTAGCGGTAAAAGAGATATAGAAGACAAAATCTGAGTTTTTGAATTTAACGAAGAATGTAATAGAAGCGCTATAGCAAATACACAAGCATGGAGAATTGCAGTTGAGAAGATGTGAAGATGGGTCGATATGGATAATGATTACAAGACAATGGACACATCTTTTATGGAATCAGTTTGGTGGGTTTTCAAATCTCTATTTGATAAATGATATATCTATGAATCTCAAAGAGTAGTACCTTATTGCCCTAGATGTTCGACTCCTCTTTCAAATTTTGAAGTGAACCAATGATATGAAGATAAACAAGATAAATCAATAACCGTTAAATTCAAAGTAAAGGGATCGGAAAACAAATATATCTTAGCATGGACCACAACTCCTTGGACCTTGCCTGCAAATCTTTGACTTGCAGTAGGGAAGGATATTGAATATGCAGAGGTTCTGGATAATAAATCAAAAGAGACATATGTTTTAGCGAAAGATAGATTAGGTTCTTATTATAAAAATGAGGAAGATTATACAATTTTAAGAGTATATAAATGAGATTGTCTTGTTTGAATAAAATATGAACCGATTTTCAATGATTTCTCGTTGCTTGATGATTCTGGTACAATGCCAAAATGATTGGAATTAGGTAAAAATGTTTATTCTGTGATACTATGACATCATGTTACAACAGAATCCGGAACCTGAGTTGTTCATATTGCTCCTGCTTATTGAGAAGATGATTCACAAATTTGAAAAAAAGAGAATCTCTGATTTGTTTCACATATAGATGATACTTGAAAGGTTGAAAATCTTTATGAGAACCTTTGAGAATATGTTTTTGATTTCAATGAAACTGTTATAAAGAAACTTAAAGAAAGAGGGGATATTATAAGTATTACAACTATAGATCATTCATATCCACATTGCTACAGATGTCATACTCCTTTGATTTACAGATGAATTTCAGCTTGGTATGTGAAGGTTGAGGAAATTTCAGATAGGCTTGTAAAAAATAATGAAGAAATAAATTGGGTTCCAGAAAATATAAAGCATTGAAGATTCTGAAAATGGATTGAAAATGCTCGCGACTGGAATATTTCAAGAAACAGATATTGGTGATCTGCAATGCCGATTTGGAGATCTGAAGATAAAACTCAAATATATTGTGTTTGATCGATCGATGAGCTTTATGAATTGAATAAGGATTTTTGACAAATAGAAAAAAGAGGAGAAAAATATTATTACACTGAATCAAATATAGAAATTGATCTTCATAAACATTATGTTGATAAGATAAAAATCAAACACCCGACTACATGATCCGAATTAACTAGAATTCCTGAAGTTCTTGATTGTTGGTTTGAATCTGGATCTATGCCATATGCAAGCAAACATTATCCTTTCTCAAAAGAAAATTTCAAATATCCATGAGATTTTATCGCTGAATGACAGGATCAGACAAGATGATGGTTTTATACCTTACTTATCCTTTGAACAATACTTTTTGATAGGACACCATTTTTGAATGTAATTGTCAATTGAATGGTTCTTGCTGAAGATGGTAAAAAAATGAGTAAATCTTTAAGTAATTACCCAGATCCAATTGGATTGATTAATAAACATTGAGCTGATTCTATAAGATTTTATATGATGAATTCAGGTTGAGTTAGATCTGATGATTTGAAATTTAGCGAAACTTGAGTTGAAGAAACAGTTAAGAAGGTTATTCTGCCTTTTTGGAATACATATTCTTTCTTCACGA
This sequence comes from uncultured Candidatus Peribacteria bacterium, assembly GCA_964458505.1. Classification (GTDB taxonomy): domain Bacteria; phylum Patescibacteriota; class Gracilibacteria; order BD1-5; family UBA2023; genus JAQUEK01. The sequence goes on from CAYWJC010000018.1 coordinate 2,142, forward strand.
CTTATGCGAATATAGATAATTTTGAATGAAAAGAAGAAGAAATCTATAAACATTTGAGTGATCCTAATTTCAATAAGCTTGATTTATGGATTCTATCAAAACTTCAAGAATTGATTAAAGATGTCGATAGTAGTTTTGAAGCTTATGATATAAACTGAGTTACGAGACCGATATTTGATTTTATGGATAATCTTACAAATTGGTATATAAGAAGATCCAGAAGAAGATTCTGGAAATCAGAAAATGACAATGATAAATTATTTGCCTACAATACATTATATGAAGTGTTAGTTCAATTATCAAAAATCATAGCTCCAGTTATGCCCTTCATAAGTGAAGAAGTCTATAAAAATCTAACAAACAAAGAATCTGTCCATCTTGAATTATTTCCAGAATACAAAAAGGAACTATTTGATGAAGAGCTGAATATTTTGATGGATAAAACTCAAAAAATAATAAATCTTTGATTAGCTTTAAGATCAAATAAAAAAATAAGAGTCAGACAGCCTCTTGAATCTGTGACAATATGAGAAAAACTAAATGATTATTATCTGGATATAATAAAAGAAGAATTGAATGTTAAAAATGTTGTAATATTAGATGATATGAGCTCCATTGCAAAAAAAATCTGCAAACCAAATGCAAGGCTTATCTGACCAAGATTTTGAAAAGAAGTTCAGGAAGTTATCAGATTAGCTAAAGATGGTCAATTTGTAGAACTAGCTAACGGATGAGCAATGGTTGGGAATTATGAATTAAACGAA
>CAYWJC010000019.1:0-7511 GCA_964458505.1 uncultured Candidatus Peribacteria bacterium
CTATGAAAAAAAATATGAAAAATAGAAAAATGAGAATTCATACCAAATTATTATATTTGACGTGATTTTGATTTGCCTAAAACTCAAAAATATGAAATAAAGGATCAGCTTGAATTAGATGATTATTTAAGATGAGTTGAAATCAATCCCGGAGTTGTAAAACCAGGAATGGTCCAAATCCAGTTCGATAAAATAAATATCTGATTAGGATTTGTTTCAAATGAATGAAAAATCAAGAATATTTTCCCTAAAATTTGGTTGAGAAAATAATTATATCCTGGAATTATAAGCTTATTTTTTTTTGATTTTTATTTTTCTTTCTTATAATCCACTTGTTTTAAAAAAAATAATAAAATAAAAATGCTTGAAAAAATAATTTCATATGATCATATCACGCTTAATTATTTAAGATCTCTAGTGGATCCGACAAATACTTTAGCAGTTGAACTGGTAAAAATTTTTTCTGATTTCTGAGTAATCCTTGTTGCTTTTTTCTTACTATATCTATGGCTTTATTGAGTATTTAAAAAAACAGATGATAGCAAAAAAGCTTCACTTTTGATTTTTTATTCTATTGCATTCAGTTTTTTGGTTTATATCCTTATAAATCAATGATTTCCTTTAAGACCAAGGCCAGAAACCATTTCAGCAATAAAGCCTCTTGTCGATCATCTGCCTGATAATTCATTCCCTTCCTGACATGCGATATTTGCATGAGCTGCTATTCTTGCAATATACTTCTACTCTAAAAGAAAATATTTTTGGATAATACTTATTTTTTCTTTGATCATGCTTGTTTGTCGAATTATTGCAGGCGTTCATTATCCTGCTGATATTTTGGCTTGATTAATAATCTGATTGATTTGAAGTTTTGCTGTATATAAAGTAAAAGATTTTAGATTCATGAAAGAATATCTGCTATCATTCCCGATAAAGATTGCAAAATATATAAAACTATAAATTTTTTAAATATAATTAAATATGAGTCATTATTTTCAACTTATTTTAGATTTTTTCTGATGACTTGATTATGTATCGATTTTTTTTCTTATGGCTTTGGAATCGAGCATTTTTCCTGTTCCATCTGAAGCTGTAATGATTCCAGCCTGATATTTGGTTCTAAATTGAAAACTTAATTTCTTTTTAGTGATTTTAGCTTGATGATTATGAAGCCTATTTTGAGCGATTGTAAATTATTTCATACTTGGTCAATTCATATGAAAACCATTTTTATTGAAATACTGAAAATACATATTAATAAAAGAAAAGGATTATCATAATGCAGAAAAGCTTTTCTTAACAAATGACAAGCTCTATACTTTTTTATGAAGACTTATTCCTGTAGTTCGTCATATTATTTCAATTCCTGCTTGAATATTTAAAATGTGATTCGTAAGTTTTTCTATAATTACTTTCCTCTGAGCCTCTCTTTGGTGCGCAATATTAGTTTCTTTTTGATTTTTTTTCGGAGAAAATATCATAGCTCTTGTTGAAGAATACACAAAACCTATCGGTATTATCTGAATGATTTTTCTTGTTTGGATAGCTTACTATAAGATTTTTAGAAAAAAATAATATATTATTTTTAAAAAATATCCTTTTTATCAAAAATATTGATATAAAGGATATTTTAAATAAGATATTATAGAATTTTTTAAATATTTAGATATGATAAAACTTTTAATATTTTGAGATATATTCTGAAGAAATTGAAGAAGACTTGTAAATAAATATCTTCCGGAACTGAAAAATAAATACAATCCGGATTTTATTCTTTGAAACAGTGAAAATATAACCAGCTGAAAATGACCGGTCTTAAAACATATTTTAGAGATGAAAGAATTATGATTCGATTGTCTTACATGATGAGACCATACGTTTTCAAATCTTAAAGACATCAAAGATTATATTAATGAAAAAGATTCTATTCAAATAAGACCTTTAAATTATTATGAATCAAGATTTTATAAAGTTCCTTGAAAATGATTTAGGGTCATTGAAAAAGATTGAAAAAAACTACTTGTGATAAATCTTATCGGTTCAGCTTTTATTTGAGGTCAATCATTCAACCCTTTTATAAAAGTGGACGAGATTTTAAACGAATTCCAAAATGAGAAATTTGATGGAATAATTGTTGATTTTCATAGAGAAACAACCGCTGAAATATATGCTATGAGCGAATTTTTGAATGGTAGGATTTCAATGATTTTTTGAACACATACTCACGTTCAGACAAATGATGAACACATTTTATCAAATTGAACCGGAATGATAACCGATGTTTGAATGATTTGATCTTTTCATAGTTCAATAGGTCAAACTTTTGAAACAAGGCTTCCTCAGTTTATTTCAGGTCTGAATATTTTTTGAGAAAGACCTGAACAAGATTTATGACTTTGATGCATTAATTGAATATTTGTTGAAATAGAAGATTTTAAGTGTGTCAAGCTTGACAAAATCAAGATTATAGAAGAAGAAAAATAATTTATAAATAGATTTTTAAAAAAGGTTTTTTTGTATTTTTTTTACATAACTTTAACATTAATTTTAATATTGAATTAACGTTGTTTTTTATTATAATAAGTAGTTAAATAATTAAGAAAACATATGTCAACAAAAAATTTATTCATAATAACAATAATCTTTGCATTTTTAGTTTCAATTTTCTGAAGTTTTCTGGTTTATAATTACATGGAAAATAATTTAAATTCTCCTTATAAAATTGAAAATATCGGAAATTTTTCAAAAAATTGAAGTTCAAATCAGGTAAATCTTGATCTAAAAGAAATACAAACAAATGTTAAATCAATTGCAACAAAAGTTAATCCATCAGTTGTTAATATAATAATTTCAAAAGATATAAGAACTTATAGGACTGATCCTTTTGGATTTTTTCAAGAGCCATCATGAACCATTAAAAGGACAGTTTGATGATGAAGTTGATTTTTTGTGACAAAAAATTGACTGATATTAACAAATAAACATGTTGTTTCCGATACAAATGCCAGTTACACGATAATAACCTCAAACAATGATGAATTTGAATGAAAAGTTTTAGCGCTTGATCCCACAAATGATCTAGCACTCATTAAAGCTTTCAAAAACGGTAAGGAAATTTCATGAATTACACCTGTAAATCTTATTGAAGATAATAAATCTGTTCAAGTCTGAGATTTTATTGTTGCTATTTGAAATGCTTTAGCTGAATTTCAGAACACTGTTACCTTCTGAGTGGTTTCATGACTTTGAAGAAGTATTGAAGCTTGAGATCAAATCTGATGAAGCATTGAACAATTATCTGGTTTGATTCAGACAGATGCAGCAATAAATCCTTGAAATAGCGGAGGTCCACTCGTGGATTTGAATTGAAATGTCATTTGAATCAGTACTGCTGTTGCACAATGAGCGAATTGACTTTGATTTGCAATTCCGTTATCTATCAATGAAGTGAATTATATTCTAAATTCATATGAAAAATATTGAGAAATAAAAAGGCCGTTTTTATGAATAAAATATATTCCAATAAATAAAGGGGTAATGGATACGTTTTCCTTAAAATCTGAATATGGTGATTATATACCAAATGAAGCTTGAAACCTTATTGTAAATTGACCTGCAGATAAGGCATGATTAGAACCGGGAAATATAATCCTTGAAGCTGATTGAACAATTTTAAAGAATTGAATAACAATAAAAGATGTCATTAAGAATAAATTCCCTTGATATAAAATAAAATTAAAAGTTTTGAGAAATGATTGAAAAACCGACTTTATTGATTTGGTTTTAGGAGAAAATTAAGATTATTCATTAAATTTTAAAAATGTATTTTTAAAAGTTCTAAATAGATTTGATTTATGCATTAAATATAATAAACTGATTTAATCTTTTAGAAATTAAATTTAATTAACACCATGGAAATTCCACAGAAAGTTCGCTGAATGCAAGATATATTTTGAGAATATCAAAGATATTTCACTTTTTTAAAGAAAGTATCAAGACATGAATTTCGTAAAAATTGATTTACGCGTATCTCTACTCCAATACTTGAAAAAGTTGAACTAATCAAAAGAAGTGTATGAGAAGAGACAGATATTGTGTCAAAAGAAATGTATAACCTTATTGATAAAAAAGGTAGGGAATTAGTATTAAAGCCAGAATCTACAGCTTGAATAATGAGAGCTTATCTTGAAAATTTCCTTGACGAAACACAGCCGGTATATTTTTATTATATTGAGCCTCATTTTAGATATGAAAGACCACAAAAATGAAGATATAGGCAATTTAATCAAATCTGAGCTGAAATTATTTGAGAGATAGATCCTGTAATCGATGCCAAACTTATATACATTGGAAAAAGTATTCTTGATTCAATTTGATTATCTTGAACTTTTAAGGTCAAAATCAATTCTATCTGAACAACAAAAGAAAGAGAAAAATATATTGAAGAATTAAAGAATTTTTTCACAAATAAAAAACAACATTTGGATGAAAATGATATTCATAGACTAGAAACAAATCCTTTAAGAATCCTTGACAGCAAAAACCCTGATACTATAGAATTATTGAAATTCGCACCAAAAATCACAGACTATCTTAAAAAAGATTCAAAAGAGTTCTATGAAAAAGTTAAAGAATATTTAGATATTTTAGGAGTTGAATATATTGAAGATCATTCTCTTGTAAGATGACTTGATTATTATTGCCATACTGTTTGGGAATTCGTTGATTTTTCAGGTAGAAGTCAGGATTCACTTGGATGATGATGAAGATATGACGAGCTTTCAAAAACAATATGACATAAAGCAGGTATTCCTGCATCTGGATTTGCATTTTGAGCAGAAAGGCTTATTGAACAAATTATGGAACATTGAGTTAAGCTTAAAAATAAGGATGAAATTCAACTTTATTTGATTCAGCTTTGAGATGATGCAAAAAAAATTCTTTTGCCATTAAATATTGAAGCGAGAAACAAATGAATAAATACTTTATTGTCTTTATGAACTCCATCCTTAAAGGTTCAAATGAAAAAAGCGAATAAGATTAATGCAAGATATGTAGCGATCGTATGAATCATGGAGGCAAAAAACAAAGTTTGTCAATTGAAGGATATGGTTGCCTGAACGCAAGAAGAAATAAAAATAGATAAACTTCTTGATTATGTGATAGAAAAAGTCTGAAAAGAAAATCTTGATTTTTATAATCCTGCAAAAGATTTTATTATTAAGGAAAATTCGATTATCAAGGAATAATTTTTAATTTTTAATTGATTATTATTTGATTTATTATTATACTTATATTGCGAATAATTTAATTTAATAACTTAATTTTTATGATACTACATATAAATATTAATGCTAAATGATTAGAAAACGATAAAGATGCGATTGATAGATTGGTTAATGAAAATATGAACTGAAAACTAGATCAATATTTACAAAAATTCGAATGAGATGATAAAGTTTGTGACTTGAAACTTACACTTAAAAAGAATAAAAAAAGTTTATTTAACGGAATTTTACAAGTTATAGTTGATTGAAAAATTTTCAGGTATGAAAGGGAAGATTACAAAAAATTAGATGACTTGATTAATCATTTTTTTGACCACTTCAAAGAGGAATTGGCAAATAGCTAATAAAACATTAAATTCATTATTTAAGAATATATTAATTATTTAATTTTAAAATAATTCCCGCTTTTTTGCGGGAATATTACTTGATAAACATATAATTTATGACAATAATCTTAGGGATATTATTAGCAATATTAGTTTTTGGATTAATTGTATTTTTTCATGAATTATGACATTTTTTTACTGCGAAGATTTTTTGAGTTAAGGTTGATGAATTTGGTATTTGAATACCACCTAAAGCAATTAAGGTATATACTGACAAGTCAGGAACAGATTACACATTAAATTGGCTTCCTATATGATGATTTGTTAAATTGAAATGAGAGGATTATAGTGAAGAATCAAAATCAAGTAAAGATTCTTTGGTTTCAAAATCGATTTTCAAGCAAATGATTATTGTTCTTGCGGGAATTTTCATGAATTTCTTATTGGCTTCGATGATTTTTTCGACATTATTCTATTTTTGATCTGAACCTCTTGCTATAAATACAAAATTTGAAACTCAAACAAAGACAAAATTCATACCTGATCTAAATACAGCTATTGAAAAATGAATTTTAGAGATTGATTGAGTTTCATTATCTCCGATGAAATGAAGCATTGCGGAGAATTCCTGAATAAAGGATTGAGATATTTTGCTATATATCAACCAAAAGCAAATCACCAAGCCTGAAGAAATGATAAATCTTGTGAAATATTCTACCTGACCCCTTGAATTTAAAATCAAAAGGAAAAATGAGCAGATAATCATTCCGATAACACCTGTAAATTGAAAAATATGAAGTCTTGTCTGATATAATATAAAAAGCATAAATAAGGATTTTGAATATAAATACACATTTTGAAAAGCTATTAAAGAATGATTCATTGAGACTTATAATGAATCAAAATTAACATTCGAATTATTGTGAAGCCTGGTCGTAAAATTGATAAAACCTAACAATGTCTATGAAAGACAGGAAGCTGTTGAAAGTCTCGGATGACCGATTGCTGTCTGAAATCTCTTTGTAAATCTTGTCAATGAAAACGTTAAACTAAATATAATTCTACTTATATGAGCAGTTTTAAGTATAAATCTATGAGTTTTTAATTTGATTCCATTTCCAGCATTGGATTGATGAAGATTTTTTATCATGCTAATAAATTCCATAATAATATTTTTCTTTTGAAAAAAGGCTATTGATGAAAGGATTGAGCAATTCATTCATTTTATATGATTTATATTTTTAATATTGCTAAGTATTTTTGTAGCCTATAAAGATATATTTAAGATATTCTTTTAAATTTGACATTTTTCTAAATTTATTGTTTAATATTTATGCATTATTGAAAGATGCAATCTTATTAAATAATTATTATAATATGAATACACCAAAAAGCACACATTGATCTTTAGATTCTAAATCAGGGAATGATGAAGTATCTGGAATTTTTAAAAGTATCGTAGCAAGAGTTTTGGCTCAGGGGCCAAAAAATACGGATGACGTTCTTAAAATCGCTAACGACTTAGGTTACCAGTTTACCAGAGCTGACGCTACTGTAGTAAGACATTTGAATAATGTACGCTAATTATTTATTTAAACTTGTAACTAAAATTAATTCAATAAAATAAAGTAGTTTACTACTTTATTTTATTATTTGTGTTTGACTTTAAAATTGAATCTACTGATTGATCTGCAAGAACTTGAGTTTTTAGTACTCCTCATTGAGATATAAACACGCCAGTATTCATGCCTGTTTGAACTTTGGCAACAATAAAATGAATTACAAAGGAACAAATTTCACAAATATGATCTCAAATAATGTTATCTAATACATATCATCTTTATTTAAAGCCTTGAGAAAATATAATTGAATCGTTTTGATGATTACATGATTTTAT
>CAYWJC010000020.1:0-3991 GCA_964458505.1 uncultured Candidatus Peribacteria bacterium
TTTTCAATCATATCAAGCAAATCAATTCAATTAAGATTTGATCACTTGATTTTATCAATTTGTACTATCAACTTTTTATATTCATCTAAATTTTCAGCATTTTTAAGCTTATTTGCAAAAATCTCAAGTGCTTTTCGTGATTGTTTATATGTAAATTTTTTAGCCTCAACTCATAAAATTTCAGTCTTTGCTCCATGGCTTATATTCGCTCTAACAAATACTGATCTAACTAATTTACTTATTCAAGCTCAAGAAAGAATAGTGAATTCTATATTTCCAAAAAACTCTCAAACCATTTTTGCTTGCTCTTCCGGTTTCAATGCAAAAAATTCTTTAAATTTTTTATTCAAGGCGTTCAAGACAATTATTTTAGCCTTATTCATTTCTTCCACAGGTTGATCAGCAAATTTTGTACCGATATATTCAAATCATTTATCAAGTGCAGTTGCTGTATTTTCTATTCAGTTTTTAAGTGTTTTATAATATTGGGGATATTTTGTTAAATGAGTTGCTTTTTCTAATCATGTTCAGATTAAAGAAAAAAGTCATTTTCAAATTTTATAAGTTCAAGTTAAAGCTTTCCATGTTCAAACAACTTCACTTTCAAGTCAAATCCATCAAAGTTTTCAAATATCTTTTATATCTTTTCATGAATTTTTGATATACTTAGATAGATCTATATTTTTAAATTCTTCACCCAATAATCTTTTAAATTGATCATCAATATTTTTAATGTCAGGCCTATTGATTTTTGTTCCATATTCCTTTAAAAAATTTTTATAAACTTTTTCTATTAATTTTTTTTCATTTTTAAATGCTTGCTTATAATTATCCTTTATATTTTTTCATCAGACAAGTTTTGTTGCTCATTCAAAAAATGACATGGACATAGAATCTTCTTTTAAATATGAATCATTTGTGTCTCTTAAGCTTATTTCGCTATTTTTTAAAAAATTCATAAAATAATTGATTCTTTGTTTGCTTTCAAAAACCAGATTTCTTTCTTTTTTTGAAGCTTTTTTTAGTTTTATATCAGTAGTATCTTTTTTATCAAAAGCATTGTTTAAACCAAGCAGTATATCTTGAATTTTCTTAATTCCATCAAGGCTTGTGTTTTTTCTTCAATTTACAACCGTGTTCAAAACTAGAACTATATCTTTTCAATTTGTCTTGAAATATGCTTTACTCAATCAATCATTCGCTCATCAAAATCATTTTTTTTCAAGAATAAAATTCAAGACTTTACTTAAATCCATTTTTCAATCAATAGATTCATTATATCATTTTCATGCAATATTATTTAATTGTTGAATTTTTTGATTCAGATTTTCAAATTGTTTAATGTTGGAATTAAAACAGATAAGCCTTTCTGAACTTTGCTCTTTTCCTAATCATTTACCACATATAACTTCTTCTTTTATATAATTTTTTTCCATATATTTTAATTAAAAAAGGTTATCATTTTCGATTTCAGCCATTACTTTTTGTTTATCCAATACAGAATTTTCATTTTCAATGTATCAAATCATTTTTTTTAAGATAACAGGCATTTCTTGATTTATAATATTTAATATTTCGTTTTCCATTGACAAAAACTCATCAAAAAAATCAGAAATAACTGCTTCTGATTCTTCAGGAATATCACTGCTTAATAATTTTTTCTTCATTTCAGCATCAAATAAAATAGAATCCTTGATTCTATTCTTTAATATCTCATCATTATTTTTTTGAATATTTTTTTCCTCCTTCATAAAGTTTTTTTTGCTTAACTGGAAGAATCTTATCATAAAAAATCGATTTAAGCAAAAAACGAACAAAAAAAGGAAATTTATTTCCTTTTTTTGTTCTTTGAATATTTTTCTCTGATCCTTCTTGCTTCCTTTTCTCAGAGCTTTTCTTCAAGTGCAAAATTCAAATTAGCTTCTTCGTCGAATAAAGTAGCATCAAAATCAAGTCATCTTTCAAGCCTGAATTTATAATCATCATAATTTCAATAGCTAAGTTTCAATTCCTGATCTTTTATTACCCAAAGATGCGTCGCTATTTTATTTATAAAATACCTGTCATGTGAAATAAAAAGTATCGTTCATTTGAATTTAAGAAGTTCGTTCTCTAATGCTTCTCTGAAATCATAATCAAGATGATTCGTCGGTTCATCCAAAACAAGAAAATTACATCATTTCTGTCAAAGTATTGCAAATAATATCTTGCTGATCTGTCCTCAGGAAAATTCTTTGACTTTTTTATCGATATCGTTTATATCAAACAAAAAATTTGAAATTATCGCAGTTAATTTTTCATTTGAATATTCAAGTCAAAATTTCATAAAATTTTCTTTCAATGTCTTCTCTTTATCAAGCTCTTCATGAAGTTGGGAATAGTAATTGATCTGAAGTCATTTTCATCTTGAAATGAATCATTCCAGAGGATTAATCTCTTCTAAAATGGTTTTTATCAAAGTTGACTTCCCTACTCAATTTTCTCAAATTATTCAAATCCTCTGTCATAAAGACAATTCAAGTTCTGAAATGAAAAATAATGGTTCATTCCTTCAGATGAAAACATCCTTAAAATAAAGAAGTTGCCTATTTGAAGCTTCTGAAAAGGAAAAACTGAATCTTGGCTTTTTTGCTGAAAAAGGCTTATCAATAATATCTATCTTTTCTAATGCTCTTCCTCTGCTTTTCGCCATAGAAGCTCTACTTCAAGCCCTAAATCTATTTATAAGCTTTTTTTCTTTGTCTATGAATTCCTGTTGTCTTTCCCAATCTTCCATAGCAATTTCTTCTCTTTTTGCTTTTTCCTTAACATAATAAGTATAATTTCAAGCGTATTGCTCTATTGGTCTAATAGGTAAAAGTTCATGGGTTTTTGTACATGTTTTATCAAGAAAATCTCTATCATGTGATATTATTATATATCATCATTTCCATGTGTTTTTAAGATAATTTTCAAACCATTCGACAGATGCTAAATCAATGAAGTTAGTGGGTTCATCTAAAAGCAAAAAATCAGGAGATTGCAATAAAATCTTTGCCAAAGCTATTTTTGTTCTTTGTCATCAACTTACCTCAACTATTTTTTTCGTTAACAATTCTCAAATTCAAAGTCAATTCGCAACTCTTGAAATTTTATTTTCATAATCATATCATCAGATAATATTGAAATATTCTAAAGCCTGTGTGTATTTCTCAATGATTTCAATGTTATCAGTTTTATCATTCATTAATTTCTCTAATTCATCCAGATTTTTTTCAGCTTCTACGATATTCACAAAAGCTTCTTTCAACTCTTCCTTAACAAGTTTCTGCTCATCATCAAAAAAAATCTGAGCTAAATATCAAAGACTCAGCGATCAAATATTCTCAACACTTCAAGTGAAATCATTAATCTCTCATGTGATTATTTTTAATAACGTAGTCTTTCCAACTCAATTTCATCACACAATACTTATTCTCTCTTTTTCATTGACTAAAAAAGAGACATTTTTTAAAATTTCTTTTTTATTGTTTTCATGTAAGTCTATGTTTATCTTTAAATGTTTCATATTATTAACAGTTCCCGTATATTAGATCCACTTTAGATTTTCTTTCCTTTGTTATTCTATCTATCAATGATCAAGTTCAAAAAATAAATAAATTTTCTTTTTTTCAAACTAGAATATTTCAGTTTAAAATGAGTTCTTTATTTTCAGATATAAATTTTTCAAATTCTTCAATATCGTAAGTTTTATTTATTAAAACAAATCAGTTTTCACTTAGAAATGATCCTAATTCATTCAATGTTCATAAGAAATTCTTACATAAATCATGAAAAACAATATTTTCATATACTAAACTCAAAATATAGATTCAATTGGAGCAAAGCTGATTTAAAACTTCTATTCAAAAATCACTTTTAATACTTTCCTCCGAAACTCTTTTATATAGACTATCATAACTATAACATCACATAATTTACTTTTATTTTATATTCTATTCATTATCAATTC
>CAYWJC010000021.1:0-2968 GCA_964458505.1 uncultured Candidatus Peribacteria bacterium
AAAATCAAATATTAATTAAGTCAAACATAATTATAAACTTGTCCTTTTAAAAAAAAGAATTTTAAGTATAAATAGAGAGATATTAATAATAATAAAAACTATGTTACAACTTTCAAAATTTCCTTTTAAAACTTTAAAAACTGTACCTGGATGATCAGATAATAAATGAACTTGATTATTGCTTCAAGCTTGATTTATCAGACAAGAACTTGCTGGTGCATACAATTACCTTCATTTTGGATTGAAAACCATTGAAAAAATCAAACAGATAATAAGAGAAGAGCTAAATTATATCTGAGCTACAGAAATTCTGTTATCATCACTGAGCTCAAAAGAAAGCTGGCAGAAAACATGAAGATGGGATACGGTTGATGTTCTTTTTAAAATTGAAGGATCTGGAAAAAAACAATATGCATTAAATCCAACTCATGAAGAAGTAATTACTCCTTTAATGCAAGAATTTATTCAGTCATATAAGGATTTAAATAATTGTCAGGTTTATCAATTTCAAACTAAATTTCGTAATGAGGCAAGGGCAAAGTCAGGAGTTCTTAGATGAAGAGAATTTATAATGAAAGATTTATATTCATTTCATAGGAATCAGCTAGATTTAGATGTATATTTTGAAAAAGTTCATGAAGCTTATAATCGTATTTTTGATAGATTATGAATTTGAAATGATACAATATATACTTTTGCTTCAGGTGGGGTATTTTCAAAATACAGTTATGAATTCCAAACCGTTTTAGATATATGAGAAGATGATGTTTATATTTGTGGAAATTGTAAACAAGCCCACAATGAAGAAATTGTTGAAGAAAAATTTATATGTGCAGAATGTTGAAGCAATGAATACAAGGTCGTAAAAACTAGCGAGGTATGAAATATTTTTAAATTAAGCACTAAATTCTCTAATGCTTTCGGTCTTAAATATACAGATGAAAAATGAGCTCAGAATGAGATTGTTATGTGATGTTATGGAATTTGAGTATCAAGATTAATGTGAGTAATTGCTGAAAAACTATCTGACGAAAAATGACTTGTGTGGCCTGAGAGTATTTCCCCATTTAGTCATTATTTAATAGTAATGTGAGATAATGAAGAGAAGGCTCTAAAATTAGCAAAACAGCTTGAAAATGAATGAAAAGAAATAATTATAGATGATAGAGATATTTGATTTTGACAAAAAGCTCAAGATGCTGATTTACTTTGAATTCCAAATAGAATTGTTATTTCAGACAAAACAATAGAAAAATGATGATATGAACTGAAGATGAGAAACAAAGATAGTATAGAAATAATTAATTTTTAAAAAAAATCTAAGAAAACCCTTAGACTATAACAATCCCTGGATTGATTTATTTTTGAATTTTTGTAATTTTGTGATATACTCAAATTAACTAATTTTTTGAAAGAATATGGATTTCACAAATATAATCATCTTTATTTTTGTTGTTGCAATTGTATCTTATTTATCTTTTATTTACTTTAAGAGAAAAATTGAATTCAAAAGGTCATTAAATATGACTTTTTTAAAGATTCTGATACCAAAAAAAGATAGTGATCTTGATGAAAAAAAAGAAACCCTAAGAGATTTCAAAGAACAGATTTCTATAATGGAACAGCTTTTATCATCTTTAAAAGCTCTTTATTCAGGATCTTTCAAAGCGAAAATATTATGACAAGATTACATTTCGCTTGAATATTTAGCAATGAACAAGGAAATTCATTTTTATGTTGTAGTACCGAAAAAAGCAAGAATTTTAATAGAAAAGCAAATCACATGATTTTACACTGATGCAATAATCGAAGAAGTTCCAGAATATAACATTTTCAAAAACAAAAAATCAATAAAGGCTGCAAGCCTAACACTTAAGAAAGAATTTTTTCTACCGATCAAGACATACCAAAAACTGGAATCTGATCCTATAAACAATCTTACAAACGCCTTTTCCAAGCTTGATCAAAATGAAGCTTGCGTAGTGCAGATTTTACTTAAGCCCGTTTCAGACAATTGGCATGAAAAAACAGATAAGTTTCTTAAAGAAGTTAGAAAATGATTCAAGTTTTCTTTAAATCCCTTTGTTTGGATTGTTTGATTGGTTAATTTTTTCTGAGAAGATTCAAAAGATAAGAAAGATTCTCCGAAAGACGAAAAAGACAACGACAAAGAAACATTAATAAAGGAAAAATGAAAAAAAACCGGTTATGACACCATAATAAGAATCATTACAGCATGAGAAGAAGATCTTCTTGCTGAAGTTCAATTAAAAAATATTGTCTGAGCATTTAGTCAATTGACTTCACCAGGATATAACTCATTCAAAAAAACAAAGCAATCAAGCAGTTTAGTTATTCATAATTTCATTTTCAGGTATTTCAGAAGTTGAATTTTTGTAAATAAGAAGAATATTTTGAATATCGAAGAAGTAGCTTCCCTATTTCATTTTCCACACTCAAAATACAACAAGACTCCAGAAATAAAATGGCAGACTTATAAGATAGTGAAAGCACCTATAAATATCGCTCCAGAATGAATCACCTTGTGACACAATAATTACAGATGAGTTAAAACGGAAATAAAAATTGCAAACGAAGATAGATTCAGACATTTCTACATCATATGACAAACAGGTACATGAAAATCTTCCTTCATTCAAGTAATGGCAAGGCAAGATTTGAAATTAAGAAATTGAATAGCTTTGATGGATCCTCATGGAGATTTGGCGGAAGCTTTACTTCCTTATATTCCTAGAGACAGAGCTGATGATGTCGTATATTTCAATCCTGCTGATATCTCACGACCTATGGGTATAAATCTATTAGAAGCAAATACTGACGAAGAAAAACAAATGGTTGCTCAAGATTCCATGAATATAATGTTGAAATTATTTTGAAATGAGATATTCGGACCGCGTATTCAAGATTATTTCAGAAACTGAGTTTTGACTTTAATGGATTATCCGGG
>CAYWJC010000022.1:0-2606 GCA_964458505.1 uncultured Candidatus Peribacteria bacterium
CAAATTTCAAGTTTAAATGCTCATTTTCTCATCAATCAATTATTTTCTGTCTTGTGCTAATTATATCCTCAATTATCGTTAATACTTGAGAATTTCATGAATCTAATAATGTTTGAATTGGCGTTTTGTCTACAAAATCATCTATGTTATACGCTAAATCCAATATTTGATTTAATGTAATCTTTCAAATTTCTTCAAAAGAATTTCATAAATCCATAAAGACCAGAATTAGATTTTGCTGTTTTCTTTTGAATTCGTAATATTCTATCTGTCCTTCAACAAACTTTTTTTTATTCTCGCGAAAGTCATCAAAAAATCATTGTATTATTGAATTTGATGAATTTAAAACATTATTTCCCATGTTTAAATGTAAATTATAAATTTATGTATTAATACTAAAATTAATACATTTGTCAAATTATTTTTTTAGAAAATTTTTCCGAATTTTAAATTTTTTTACTTAATCAAAGCTTTTAATGGATATCTTTCATTATTTAAATAAATTCATTCTACCCTATCTTTAATTACATCAATTTGTTGCATAAAAGGTCAAATTTCAATAAATTTAATTCCTATCTCTAACATTTCCATTATTATTTCCGCGTTTTTAGTTACCAATTGGTCAGCCTCAATTTCTCACTTGATGTATGATTCTTTATTCTCAAGTCATCTCAAAACTGCATTTGTTATTTTTGGATTTCATAATCCAATCAATTTTTCAGAATTCATTCAATTATATGCTTCAGACATTTTGAAAATTTTTAAAATTTAATCATTTATTAAATATCAACAAAAGTTAATTTGTCAAATTTATTTTTTATTTTATTATAATTTTTGTGTTTAGTTTCCTAAACAATTCTACAAAATAAAATTTCGAGAACATTTTCTTTATAAACATTAAGCTTATCTAAAGTTCTTATATTTTATGGATTCATCAAATAGTTTTATATGGTATCATAATCAATAATTTTTGTAAGAATTACACTTGATATTTAATTTACTTGCTAAGTTATGATAAAAATTAAATTATGACAAATCAAGCATTTACAATAAAATAAATTTCTTTTTGGTAAATTTAAATTCTTCCATATAATATTCCGGCAAAAACGCAAAATTTTCTTTTCACTAGACTAAAAATATCTCTCGAACGCAATAAGGAAACCTCTTCCTGGAAGTCGTACGAAAGAATAAAAACTCTTTTGTGACTTAAAGAAGATTTCCTTATTTTTTTATAAAAACATTATGAAATTTACAGAATTAAACCTCAAAGTAGAGGTTTTGGATTGACTGGCAAAACTTGGTTATGAAACACCAACAAAAATTCAAGAAGAAGTAATCCTTGAATATACAAATTGAAAGAATATTATCTGACAATCTCAAACTTGAACAGGTAAAACTGCTGCATTCGTTATATCACTTCTACAAAGCATTGATTTAACAAGACCTTGAGTCCAAGCTCTTGTTATGGCTCCAACTAGAGAATTAGTAACTCAAATCAGAGAAGAATTCTTAGCAATATCATGAAATATGAATATCAGATCACTTCCAGTTTATGGTGGATCTCCTATTTTCAAACAAATCGATATGTTAAGAAAATGACAAACTATTGTCATTGGTACTCCTGGTAGAATAATTGATCTAATTGAAAGAAAAGCTTTAAAATTAAGTGAAGTTGAATACTTTGTATTGGATGAAGTTGATAGAATGCTTGATATGGGATTCGTTGATGATATAGATTTCATTTGGAACTCACTTACAAGCGTAAAACAATCTCTGGCTTTTTCGGCTACAATTACACCAGAGATAAAATCGATAGTTGAAAAATATCTATGAGTGAATTATACTTTTATCAAGGCAACAAGTGATTTGATGGTTGAAAAAATCGACCATTCATTCATGGAAGTTCCTCATATAGATAAATACAACAAATTAAAAAGTTATATAAATAAACATAAAGCAAAAAAAGCTATCGTATTCGTACAAACAAAAAGAGACACCGAAGAAATTGCATCTAAGTTAAGAGAAGATTGATTTCAGGCTGACTGTCTTAA
Organism: uncultured Candidatus Peribacteria bacterium; assembly: GCA_964458505.1. GTDB lineage: Bacteria > Patescibacteriota > Gracilibacteria > BD1-5 > UBA2023 > JAQUEK01. The sequence goes on from CAYWJC010000022.1 coordinate 2,052, forward strand.
TTGAGATATGAGACAAAGAGAACGTTTCAAAGCTTTAAGAGATTTCCAAGATGGAGTATCTAAAATATTTGTAGTAACTGATGTTGCCGCAAGATGATTAAATGTAAAAAATATTGATTTAGTTGTTAATTTTGATGTACCGAATGATCCTGAATCATATATTCACAGAATAGGAAGAACATGAAGAGCTTGAGCTGATTGAAAAGCTATAATGTTTGTCGCAAAAAATGAACAAATCGCACTTAAAAATATTGAAAGAAGAAATAAAATCTCAATTAAACAAGTTGATGATGAATGAAATGAGATGGCAAGAAAATCAACAAGAGATGAAGGATCATTTAATTGAGGAAGAAATAGATTCAATTCAAGATCAGGTGGTAGTAGTTCTAGAAGCGGTTCAAGATGAGGATTCGGATGAAGAAGTTCATCTGGAGGATGAAGATTCAGTGAAGCACCAAGATGAGAAAGAATCGATAAATGAGAAAGGCCTTCTTATTTTGACTCAAAACCAAGTTCAGAAAGATCATCTTTTTGAGATAGAGATAGCAGACCAAG
>CAYWJC010000023.1:0-7527 GCA_964458505.1 uncultured Candidatus Peribacteria bacterium
GATGAAGTTACTAATTTTATAAGGGATTTTTTCGAAAAAAATAATGATTCTTTCAGTAAATCTATAACAGAACTTTTAAAATGTCCTTGGTGTACGAGCGTGTGGATGGCATTGTTTCTGTCTTTTATTTATTTTATTTCTCCATATTCTTGGTTTTTTCTCTTGATTTTGGCTTTGGCATGAGTTTCTGCTTTAATCCAGGTATTATTCAATTTTTTATCAAGATATGCAGATAAGATAAAATACGATACAAAAAAATAAATGATAAGTTTTTTTGCTTAAATTAAAATAATATGATATCATTTTAATGATCGTAATTAACTTAAACAATGTCAGAGACAAAAACTTTAAAACATTTAAGTAATCCTGAAACAAAAAAGAGCTATTATACAGATAGACGAACTTTTTTGAAGGCAGTTGAACAGAAAATAACAGATCTTACTTCCATAAGCAATGAAACAAAATTATTGCTTAGTAATTTGATAACAACAAAAAAATTAGAAAATCTAAAGTGACAAGTTGAGTGGACTATGAAAGAACAAGAAAAATTTTCAAAGAAACTTGAAGAAGTTGAAAATAAAAAAGCTCATCCATCAGAAAAAGATAAGGAATTTGCAGATATTTTGAATAATGAAATCACAAAGGAAGATATTGAAGCTTTTTTAAGATCCTCAAAATATTATAAAAGAGAAAATGCTCCAATTGAAAATGAAGACTTGCAGAATAAGCTAGTAGAAGATATAATTGTATTTGAAGATGATACAGTCTGAAAGGCTTTATCAAAAATGAGTCAAAATAAATATAATTTCGTGATTTTAATTGATAAGAATTGAGTATTTAATTGAATATTCACAAAACATGAGATTTATTGAATTGATCCAAATATAAAGTTAAATGAAATTTCTGATAAAAAAATACTTGATGCTTCTGGAAAAGGGAATATTAAGAATAAAGAAGCTTCAGAATTGATGATAAAATATTGAATAAATGCATTACCAATAGTAAATAAAAAATGAATCTTAACTTGAATTCTCTCAATAGGAAATCTTGAAAAAAACATCACAAAAAATAAATGTGTTCTTTCATTAACAAAATTTAATTTAAGTAATTTGATATACTCACGAAATTAATTAGTTCAAATAATTAATTTCATAAAAATTCAAATATTCAATCATTGATGCTATTTTTTTTCACTCGATACTATTTTGATTTATTAAAAATTTGGATTTATAATTTAATTTCAATCTAAGATTTTCAATATTCTTTTTCAATTCGTATTTATTGAATTGCTTATTTTTTGAAATGCTAACAATATATTTCAAGGCTTCTTTTTTATGTTGCATATTTTCAGCAGGGGATTCTTTGCAATCTAAAGCTTTAAAATTAAGCTTTAACTGGTTACATAAAACAGGATCATTCTCAAGCTTTTTTTCAAGATGATATTGATATTTGATATTTTTTTTAGATCAAGGAAAATCATCGCTAGCGATGATTTTTCATTCTGTAAAATTTATAATAGGTGATATGATTTTTTCTATTTTATACATTTGAAATTCTGTTATCCATTCTTTTTCGAGGATGATTTTTTTTGGAATATCAAAATATATTGCTGGATTCTTTATATTTTTTGGGTCGAACAAAATTTCTAAAATTGCAGGATAAACAAAATTTTTATCCGTATCTATTGCTGTCCAGTCAAGTTCTCAGATTTTTGATCTATCTCTGAGTCAATAAGTGACATCAGCATTAAAATATATTCATCAAATTATTTGAGGAGATAGAAGAAGATTATGATATTGCTTTATCCAATTGTTTTTTATCTCTGTTCAAAATGCCAGCTTATCAATTGTTCAAGAATGATATTTGTCATAAATATCCATCAATTTATAAATGTCATATTTTCAATTATGATAAATGCTTGTAGTTCAGGCTTCATCGATAAATATCGGCTTTCATAATTTTTTAAGCCTATCGAGCGCATGATATCATGGTTCATTTATTACTTCCATTGGTGTTCTCCAATTTGCCCACGTCTCGCTTCTTGCTCATTTTCACCAATTATATATTGTTACTCCAACGGTATCTATATATTCATCACCAGGATAGTAATCTTCAAATGTCAAACATCAAGTTTTCTTTTTTATTTCTTGATTACATGTTATTACAGGAGTTCATTGATTTATAAGCGCACCTGGAATTGCAGGAAGATCCTGGCTATTTACTGAAAAATCAAACAATATGTCCGATTTATCAAGTCATTCCTCTCTTGACCAATTCCATACCATTTTCCAGAAAATTTTAAATTCATTTGGTTTGGATGCCCAACTATACCATCAGCCATTCATTTCGTGAAGAAACCTGAAAATCACTTTAACCTCATATTTTTTTATCAGTTTGAACAATGTTTTGTATTTCTTTTCCCATCATTTGTGATCTTTGCTGTCTATAAGCTCTTTTAATGTATATCAGAATGGATTTATATCAACATGATAAACTCTGTTTTTTCATAATTTCTCGAATGTCTTAGCAAGCTTTTTTATTTCTCAAGTGCTAAAATCATCATAAATAACGGATACTATAGGTACGAAAGTATCGAACCTTTCCTCGATTTTTGGAATTATATCATAGTCATTATCTTGCAATCTTAGTCAAAACAAATAAGAATTTTCTAAAGCATTTGCAGCGTTTATTTCAAAAACATAAATAATTGTCAATAATAATGTAAGAATCTTTTTCATGATTTATTGCTTAAAAATTTGAAAGATTATATATACTTTTTTAAAGTAGCTAATTTAATTGACATATTTTGTTTTGACAAATATTGAATTTAATTAATCATATTAACTAGAAAATATTAAAAAAATACCTATAATGGTAGATATCAATAATAAATTTAAAATATGAATTCAATATTTTTCTTTTTGTTTTTCATAATAATTATTCTTTGAATAATGTTTTTGTGACATTATTTCATATATATTTTTCTTGTAAGGTTTTTTAATATCACAAATAACAATATTAAATTTTATATAATAGCATTACTTTTCATTTTATGAATAAGCTTCATTTTATCCTCGATTATTTCAAATTATTTTGAAAACATATACACGAGCTATTATTATTTTTTATCATGAATATGGCTTTGATTTTTGGTTAATTTAAATATCCTGATATTATTTCTATATATCCTGGGAACATTCTTAAAGAAATATGAAATTTACCAGCATAAGCTTTATTTTGTTGTGCCTATGCTTTTTTTGTGAATCATATTTTCTTTATATTGAGTATACAATGCAATGTCACCTCAAATAAAAAATGTTGAAATCAATATAAAAAATTTACCATCAAGTTGGAAAGACAAAAAAATCGTAATGATTTCCGATGTTCATCTGGGGCATGTATATGACGATAGTTTTCTGGAAAAAACAACCGAAAGAATAAATAAGCTTAATCCGGATATAATATTTATTGTTTGAGATCTTTTTGATTGAATGCATTGAAGTCTAGAAAAATACATTAAACCTATAAATGATTTAAAACCGAAAGATTGAATATATTATGTAACATGAAATCATGAAACTTACCTGTGAGTCAATGAAACTTATAGAATTTTATCAAAGACTAATATTAAAATATTAAAAGACGAAGCTGTAAATATAGATTGAGTGCAATTGATTTGATTAAGTTATCCTGAAAGGGGAAGATTTAAAGATTTTAAAGAAACATTGGGGAAAATAAAAATAAATAAAGATGTTCCAAAAATCCTATTATATCACAGTCCTACACATTTAAATGAAGCAGCAGATGAATGAATAGATCTACAATTATCATGACATACACATAGATGACAGATGTTTCCGTTTAACTTCATTACAAGTATAGTCTATGCCGGACATGATTATTGATTATCAAACATTTGAGATTTTCAAATCTATACTTCAAATTGATTATGAACTTGGTGACCAGCCATAAGAACTTTAAGTAGGTCAGAAATAATTTTGATTAGCTTAAAATAAAAATCTCCCTTTAAAAAGAGAGAAAGGGAAGATATGGATTAATATTCGCCTAGGATCTTTAATGATTTTGTGAAATATTGAAGCTCTTTTAAGGATTCTTTGATATTCTCCATTTCCAGATTTCATTCAAAATCAAGCCAAAACATATAGGAGAAGGGATCTTTTAGACTTGGAAGACTCTCTATTTTTGTCAGGTTGATAGAATTAGTAGCAAAGCTTCATAGACACTTATAAAGAGAAGCAGGAATATTTCTTGTTTCAAAAATTATTGTAACTTTGTTTTTCAAATCCTTATATGCAATATTTTCGTTTTTTGATGCCACAATAAAAAATCTTGTTTTATTTCATTTTTGATCTTGAATTCATCTTTCTAATATATTCAATCAATAAATCTCAGCTGACAGATCAGATGAAATAGCTCAGATTCATTTTTCCTCAGATTCGGAAACCATTTTTGCAGCAGCGGCTGTATTTGAATGTTTTTCTGATTCAATCTCATGGCTTTTTAAATAGTTATAACATTGAGATAGGGCTTGTGGGTGTGAATACACTTTTTTTATTTCAGATAAATCTTTTTCTTTTGAAACAAGACAATGATTAACTTCAAGGTTCACTTCTCAAATTATTTTATAATCATACCTTAGGAAATTATATAAATTTTCATGTATAGATCACGCATATGAATTCTCAATAGGCAATACTCAAACTATTCATTCACTAATCTCTTCCCAAACACCTCAAAATGTAGGCGAATTCAATATTTCTATTTTTCAGGATAAGTTCTTTGTAGCCAGGTTTGCAGCAATATTAGAATAGGCTCAAGCTTCTCATTGGTAGTATATTTTCATTTTTATAATATTAATTTTCTGAATCTTCTTTTATTATTATTTCTTTTGTTCAAGTTTTGACTGATCCATCTGAAAAGGTAATTGTAAGCTTTACTTTAAATGTTCATGATTTATCAAAAATATGCGTAGGATTCGGATCTCTTGAACTTTGTCAATCTCAAAAATCCCAATTATATCTGTCAATTTCTCATATTGATCCAATTGCGTCAAAATCTATAGGTTTTCATTCATATCATATTCAAACACTTGAATTGATTGCAAGTTCTTTTGCGGCTCATTTCAGAATAATTTTCTTTTCGATACTTTCCTCTGTTCAGTCATCTTTGGTAACAGTGAAAGTCACAGTATATTCTCATGGAAAATTAAACATATAATCAATTTTTGCATCTCAAACAATAGGGGCTTTATTTTCTCAAAAATCATAAGTATACTTAATGATTCTTCAATTTTTTACTTGGCTTGCTGATCAATCGAACTTAACTAAAGCAGGTGCATAGTCTGACTCCTTCTTGAAATCAAGCTCAACATTGAAATCTTTTTTCAATCACTCTACGATTATAGATTCTGAAATTTTTTGAGTAGCCTTTTTAATCTTTGATTCAAAAGTATATTCAACCTTTATTACATATTTGGTATCTTCTAAAAATTCATGATCCACACTTTTTCAGGTTTTCTCAAATTTCTTATCATCATTGAAGTCCCATTCAACATTCGTTAATTCAAATGTCAGATCCGTTACTTTAACAAAATTTGCATTGAATTTAAGTTTTTGAGGAATTTGGGTTTTTATGTAATAAGCAGATAATTCTTTTTGATAGGTTTTTCAAATTACTGATTCTCAATTTTCATTTTCAATTCTTAAAAGAGAATTATTAACATTCAGAGGATCTGTTTTATCGTCAGGTCTAACTAAGGTTAAAGGTTTATTTAATATGATTTCAGCGCTTATGTCACTAGAATTTCATAAATAATCTTCCAATATGACTGTAATTTTATGTTTTCAATATCATTTGAAAGTATATTCAGGGTTTTCATCTTCGGATATGATATTATTTTCATTGATCACCCATTTGAAAGAAGATATTTTTTCTCTGTCTTTTAATTCTTCAATGCTAAATTTTAATGTTAAAGGATTTAAAGGATCTACATCATATTTTATTATTCATCACGAATTCTTGTTTCATCATTCTCAAATGTTTACAATAAAAATTTTGTCGCAAGTATTTGTTTTCTTTAGGTTATTAAAAATATTCATACAAACGATACTTTCTTCTGAAAATATGTTTTTTGGAAAAAATTTATATCATTCATAATCAGCAATTGCAGTATTGTTTCATTCTAGGTACCAGTTAACTTTTCAGATATTCCTTAGATCACTTGCATCAAATATTATTTTTTTTCATCATAATCTTTGTGGCTGCTCAGTAAGTTTAACTGTTCATATAATGTTAATATCAGGGAATTTCATGCTAACTCTTCTTTCTCTTCAAGTCAAAATATCTATTCAGATGTATTCTCATTTTGGTTTAAAAATCTGTTTCCCGTTATATGTATATATTATAGAATTTTCTTCATCTGGACTAGTTCAATTTTTATCAATTTTTCAATCTCAATTAAAATCTATTTCGTAAGATGTTATATCAATTCGTTTTCTAACAAAATCAACATCAGATTTAAAATCAAATCTTAGAGTCAATGGTCAGATTAAATTGTCGAATCTATATAGTTCGTAATTATCTTTAAATTTTTCAGAAAGAATTTTGTCATTATCGCTTATTATGATACCTCAATTTGGATTAATATAATTCGTTGCTCATATGATTTCAAATAAATATGCCCACAATGTTATTATAGTAAAAAGTGCAATTCATGTAAATATAGACAATATGGTTGAGACAGTCTTCTTTTTTTTGTATTCTTTTTTTGTTAGAATTGCCCTGAATAGAAAAATTATCCAAACAATTGAAACAATCAATGTAATTATGCTGAATGATATATTCACCATTCTTTCAAGCAAGGTTTTGATATCTTGAGGGCGTATTCAGAATTGAATAAAAAATTGAGCTTGCCCAGGATTGAATACTATGTAAGCTAAAAATGCTCAGAAAAATATTGAACTCACCAAAAACAAAGCTCAAAATATTCTAATGAAATCTTGTGTCTTAAGATTGTTTTTCTTTTTTTGATCCTTTTCAGATGCCTTATTTTCCTTATCAGCATTTTTAGGAATATCTTGTTTTGGTATTTCTTGAACTTCCTCAGGTTCTTCAGGATTTGTTGAGGATAATATTTGTGATAACAGACTATTCTCTCAATTATTATTAGATGGTTTCAATTCTTTGTTTTCCATTGATTTTTTATATTAAAATATAATAAATCAAGAATAAGTTAACTTATTCTTGATTTTTATTTTTATTTTAGCCATTCAGGAAGATCATCATTGCCTCATATGGGAATATCCTTTTTCGGTTTTTTATATGAATCCTTTTTTGGTTTTTCATCTCAATCATCTCAGATTTTCTCAGATTCACTTTTTTTGCTCGATTTCTTAGGTTTGACTTCAGGAATGTCTTCTTGAGTTTCAATATCTTCCGGTGTTATATTGTCCTCTTTTTCTTCAGAAACATTTGCTGTTCATTTTAACCAATCAGGTAGATCATCGC
>CAYWJC010000024.1:0-4780 GCA_964458505.1 uncultured Candidatus Peribacteria bacterium
TAATATAGTTTTATTAACATTATTATATCATAAGTTAATATTCAATTCTCATGTTCAAAAAACTTGTGAACTATCAAGTTTTGTTCCGCTGAAAATTATATTATTTTCTTTATAATCCAAAAAAACATCTATTATTTTAAGATCATTGGTTCAATTGAATCATAGTGATTGGATTTTATAATTTTTGTCTCAAAAGAAAGGATAGATAAAATTTTCTCACTGTTCTTTATAGGTTAGGCTATTTATATTAGATCATATGTAATATTTTACATTTATGGATCAAGTTGAAATGTTTATTTTTGAAAAATCAAAATTTATTATATTTCCTGAATCTAATATTCATTTTCAGGAAATAGAATTTAATTTTTCAGTATCAATAATAGAAGTTATTTTATTAACAATTTTATCTCGTTTTTCTGTGCTACTTTTCTTATTGAAATCAAATGAAGTAGAGGCTAGAGCTATTATTGACAAAATAACTATTACTACCAATAATTCAATTAATGTGAATCCGGTTTTTTGTTTTCTCATATTTTTGTTAAAAATATTTTGCAAAAAATAAATATTTGTACTATAATGCCTTCTGTATGTTAATTATATACCATTTCGTTAATGTACAAAATTTAATTTAATTTTTACATTACTTATTTTTTAACTATTTATTTTTATGAAAAACATAAAAAAAATTATTGCTTTAATTTCTGTATTATTTTTATCTCAATCAGTTTTTGCTGCTACTTGAGATGTGGATGCATGAACAGATACTTCAACTTCATTAGAAGTTAAAAGTGCACCAAGAATGATCAGTAAAACTTCTACTTGAGTTGTATTAGAATGGGACAAGGTTGGTGCAGCAGCTGCATATATTGTTAAATATTCAAAAGAATCAGTAGCAACTTCGACTGATCCAAATGCTCAATATACAGATGAGACAGATCAAGTTACAGAAACTTGAGCTACTATCGCTGATTTAGAACCAAGCACTGCATATTATTTTTCTGTTGTAGCTGTTGATGAAGAAGGAAATGAATCAAATACATTTTCTGATGAATTAAATATTGTTACAGATGCAGTTTGATTGAATGCTGCTCCTGCTGCTTGAACTTGAACTGAAGTTAAAGCTCAAAGCTGAGCTTCATTAGCAATCCAAAGTATTAATGTAATCGATAATAAATCTTTATCATTAGAATTCAATACTGCATTATCTATTGATCCAGTTAAAGTTAAAATAACTAAAACTAGCGATAATTCAGATTTGCCTGTTTCAGAAGTTACTCAAGATCCTACTGCACCAAATAAAGTAGTTGTTAAAATTGCTACAGTTATTGATCCATCTTCAAGCTATTCTTTAACTGTAATATCTGCAAAGGACACAAGTGGAAACAATATCCAAGAAGGTGCTAACGGAGTGAAAGAATTTACAACATTAGCTACTCTACCAGCTTCTCCAGAATTAAATGCAGCTTCATGAGCTACTGATTCATGAGCTTTGGCTCCAATTGCTCTGCCTGCTACTTGAACAAAAGAAAATCTAATAATTATTGCTGCTCTTTTAACTTCTTTTGTACTTGTATTTTCTTTTAGAAAAAAAATACTAAGATAATTTGATTAAAATAAAATAAAAAAAGACCAAGGAATTGGTCTTTTTTTATTTTAAACTTGATAAATTCTGACTTAGAAATATATTGAACCCAACAATAATTCCTATGTTTTTAATGATGATTTTAGATTATTTTTTAGTAACAGTTTTAACTTTTTTAAAACTAATAGAATATATAATTATTATAGATATAATTCTTTCTTGGTTACAGCTTCTTTGAATAAACCTAAGGATAAATTTTCTACAATCCATAACATTTCCTATTTATTCGATTGTAAAAAAATATATTCCAACAAGCATTTGACCGATAGATTTTACACCGATAATCATTTTTTTTCTGATAAGCATTATAAATGGAATTATCATTATAGCGAGACCTGAAGTCTTAACGTTACTACCTAGTAATTTTTAGTATAATATGAAAACAAAAAATATAGATTATCCGCTTTTTTTTGTGGTTTTTTCTCTTGTGATCTTCGGTATGATAATGATAAGCTCGGTTAGTGTTTATCCGTCTTTTAAAGTAGTTTCACTTCTTCCGCAAGATTCAATGTTCGTAAAGTATTTTCCGAATGCTTTCTATTTTTTTAAAAGCCTGATGCATACATTTATAAGTATTTTTTTGTTTATTCTGGTAATAAAAACCCCATATAAATTCTTTGAAAAATATGCAAAGCAAATCTTTTGAGCAGTTTTAATTTTTCTTGTTATCGTACTTGTAGTTTGAGTAACTTACAATTGAGCAAAATGATGGATAAACATTCCTTTTATTCCTTTCTCTCTTCAGCCCGCAGAGTTTCTGAAATTATGATTGGTAATATATATGGCATATTTTCTGAAAAGAAAAAAATCTGATATAAAAGATTTGAAAAATTGATTTTTCCCGTTTTTATTTGTAATAGGAATAATAATGTTGCTTCTTTGATTACAACCAGATTTTTGAAGCATATTGATTGTTGTGCCTATTGCAGCCATTTTGTTTTTCATTTGATGATGAAATGTAAAACATCTTTTAGCAATTTTTCTATCTTGAGTTCTCTTTGTGTGAAGTATCTATTCGGTCTGAAAAGTCACTAATTGATCATCCAAAAACACTTTATCTTACATTTCTGATAGGTTTGATAATTTTTTGACTGATAATAAGACATCAATTCAAAATAAAAGTATAAATTTCCAAACCGAACAATGACTTATAGCAATCTGAAGCGGATGATTTTTTGGTCTCGGTTTTTGAAAATCTATTCAGAAATTCTGATATCTTCCTGAAGTTCAATGAGATTTTATTTTTTCAGTTATTGCGGAAGAGCTTTGATTTCTATGAGTTATGTGCTTAGTGTGATTATATTTGTTCATAGCTTATAGATGATTCTATATATCTTCAAATGTAACTGAGCCTTTTTGAAAATATTTGGCAGCATGAATTACAATTTGGATTATGGTGCAAACTTTTGTTAATATGTGAGTAAATTTGAATATTATTCCTTTAACTTGAGTAACTTTACCATTTGTAAGCTATGGTTGATCTTCTCTTATGTCGTTGATGATTTGAGTTTGAATCCTTCTGAATATTTCAAGGGATGTTAATTTTGAGACATTGAAGACTTCCAATTCAAAATTATTTAAAAGAAAAAAAGTTCTTTTTTAAAAAAAAATCCAACTATAGTTGGATTTTTTTTTTTTGGCAATTACTTATCAGTCGAAGTTTCTTCCCACTTGATAGCGGCAACAGGGCAGGCAGATATCATATCATCAACACCCATATTCTTGTAATCTTCAAGTTCAATAGCCTGAGATAATCAGTCTTTATTGAATTCAAAAGCTTCAGGACAAATAGAAACACACATTCAACATCAAATACAGCTTTTATTTACTTTTAATTTTTTTGTAATCATATTCCTAAATTATTTTTAATGCCGGTTTATTTTATAAAATATATATTTTTTATCAAGTTAAAATTGATTTATAGGTAAATTATATATAATTACAAAGCTTTATTTAAACATAAATTATGGAAATATTTTGAATTAAATTATCTAAACTGTATTACAAAACTTTTTTTGAAACAATAAAAAATTCTAAGGAAAAAATTTCAATTTTTACGCCTAATCCTGAAATACTTTTGGCTGCAAAAAAAGATGAAAAGTTTAAAGAAATATTAAAGGGATGAGATTATCTTGTCCCTGATGGAATTTGAATTTGGGCATGATATCAGATTCTTGATAATAGATTACCAAAATTTATCAATTTTTTATTGATTCCTTATTATGGTCTCAATCTTTTTATTGCAAGAAAAAAACTTTATAAGAAATATTGATGAAGGATTATTTGAAGTATATTAACAAAAGATTTAGTAGAATATGCTAATTTAAAATGAATTTGAGTTACGATTATAGATAGATTGCAACCTGTAGGCGGTAAATGGGAAGAAAAACAAAAAAATATCGTTAAAAACTTAAAAAATAAATATCCTAAGGCCACTTTTCATTTCTATGTTTTTGATTGAAATAATTTAGATAGAATTATAGAAGAAATAAATAACACAGAGGATATATACCTTTTTTCTACACAATGATTGGGAGATCAAGAGAAAACAATTTCAAAAATAATTTGAGATCTTAAAAATATAAAAGTTGCTATTGGTGTTGGAGGAAGTTTCGATTATATTTTATGAATTAAAAAAAGACCACCTGAAATATTTGTTGTTTTATGATTGGAATGGCTTTGGAGACTTGTTCTTCATCCAAAAAGAATGGCCAGTAGAATATGGAAAGCCTTACCCGTTTTTCTATACGAAGTTATCAAATCAAAAAAATAATAAAAAAAGAAGCATTTATTGCTTCTTTTTTAACAATGTCATTCTGTCAAACTATATATCAAGATTTGATTGTTTAATTTTACTGAAAGATCACGAATTAAATTAGCATTAGGATGCTCGGAAAAATTTTTACCTATCTTTATGAGTTCATTCATGACGTCACCATATTCGACTAATATTACTTTAAATTTTTGTTTATCTTTAGGATTTTCAGAAAAATGATTAAAGTTTAAATTTTCAGATAATTTTGCTAAAAACCCTCCGACAGTTTCTGATTCAAAAAAGGATTTCAGAAAGCTTTCTTTAGGACATCAATTTTCTTGTAGGGTTTCATTATGGAAATGAATTGCTTTCAGTAATCTAGA
>CAYWJC010000025.1:0-7886 GCA_964458505.1 uncultured Candidatus Peribacteria bacterium
TTTTGTCGTTCTGTATCAATTAGCCTTCAGCTATGTTTATATATTATGACAAAAAGACCGTTTTTTTTCTTGGGTAATAGAAATAACCCATCAAACATATTTCATTGAAGTTGTCATAATTGTTTTACTTTGATTTTTAAGTTATGTTTTCTTGAAGCCATTATCTGAAAGTTGAATTCTTTGCTTAATCGATGCTTATTATAAAAAAGATGATCTAAGGTATAAATTTTCATATGGAATATCTCGAGGACTTATAAATTTTTTGCCTGTTTTTGAGTTCTATAATTTCATGTCTTTATTCAAGCTTTTGTCAATAATTACGGTTTTCCTTTTTTCCCTTAGGACATTTTGACAAGGTTATGCATTTAGCCTAAGTATGATTTTTCTGGTTTACTTGATTTTTTCATTTGCGATGAATATTTTATTTGCGTACTCAAAATTTTTTATAATCTTTGAAAAAAAATGATTATTTGAAGCTGTCAGTCTTTCAACCAAAATGACTTTAGATAATATGTGAGTTACCTCAAGATTGTATTTCACATTGTTTTTGGTTTATTTACGAGTTGTTCTGACAATTATAATGTTTCTATTGTTCCCTCTTTTGATTTCTGCTGTTTTTGCCTTCATTTCAACAAAAGTATTTTTCATATTTTGGATCAGCCTAATTCTTATGGTTTTTGTTTTATTTTTACTCTTTATATCATATTTCAATTCAGTTTTAGAAATTTTTATTGATGCTTTATGGTATAATGCATACATGGAAAACAGAAAAACTTTTGAATTAGATGAGAAGAAAGAGGATAAAAAATAATAAAAAATTAAGGCTTTACAAAAATTAAATTTTTCCTATAATAAAAATGCCTGTGAGACAACTTTCCTCCTTTACGTTGTCTTCAGGCATTTAAAAAAATGAATTAAAATGCAAATTTTGCGCTCAAATCTGTGCTCCGCGTTCATCGTAGCTTCCGCTACGACTCACTGTGGTGCTCGATTTTCACACAAACTTTACTATTTTAATTCATTTTTTTGTTAACATTTTAGACTTTTTTGTTAACAATTTAAATGAATTTTTGTTATTTTTATTATTTTATAACATTCGTAAAATCATCCTCTATTCAATCTCACAAAAATTTATGAATTGCATTTCTTGTAGCAAGAAGTCCTAGTGTTGCAGCGTATTTCCTACGAGGAGAAATTTCTCAGACGAGATCTCAAATGTAATAGAAATCAAATCTCAAAATATCTTCGATATTTAAATCAATGATGCTTTCTCAGAATATTGAAGCACAAGCGGTCGTAATTATAGAAGTGTTTCAAATAAAAGAAAAGTCCAAAATAATTCAATTTTCAATTTTCAAAAAAACTTCAATAATATCACCGCAAAGTCTACTCTCTTCTTTATGACGCACACTGAAATCCTCCATTTCAAATTTATTTGGAGGATTTTTTGAATAAGATGTTATTATCTCGTTATATAGTGACATTTTTTAATAAATTACAATAACCCTAACCCCGGACCCTTTCCCTAAATTTAGGGCAAGGGAGATTTTATTCAGATAATTAATTAAAGTTCCTGCCCTATTTTTAGGGAAGGTTAGGAAGGGTAATAGATATCTGAATATTATTTTCATATTTTTAATTAAATTAATCTATTTCTTTTATCTTATCTACGGTTATCAAGATGGCTCATTTTGCTGGAAATCAAACATTGAAAGGCTTTAAGGTTTCTATATGTTCTCATTCAGAAAAATACTCTGCTTTTCAACTAAATTTCACTCATACACAATCAATAAAATTTATTCATTCACAATCATTTTCCCAATCCTTTTTCCAACAAACAAAGGCAACTTTATTATTATTTAATATATTTTGTTTGGTTGTCTTCATAAAATTATCACAAATTAAAATCTTATTCTCTCAAATAACTTTTATATCTGCAACAACTATACAATATGGATTTCAATCTGTATCGACAGTTGCCATTGCGACTGGATTTCATTCAATTATTTCTTTTGCTTTTTTGCTGATCATAGTAAAAATGATTATTTATTAAAGTATGTTCAAATATGAGTTTTTACATCCTCATGAGAAGTACAAGAAATCACATTATCTCTTCCTCAATCTTGAGTGTGAGAATAAGCATAAACAATTCCTCTATAATCTTTTGGTAAATATTTGACCAAATCAGGATTATCATCAACTATTCACTGAATTTCAGGGTAAAGAATATCCAAAACACACGCTTTCCAAAGATTTCAATATTGGAATTCAAGATTTGATGGCTTTAGAATAATTCATGCTTTGGGAAAATTATGTTTTTCTAGCCATAAAGTAGTTGATTCTTTTACTGTTTCCGGTCTAGCTGTAATATAAAGCGAAATATCTATGTGTTTTTCATGTATTTCTTGATATATTTTGTCAGCATTTTCAATAAGAGGAATGTTAAACTGAAAATCATTGCAGTTTCTTTTTTCATTGAACCAACTTTCAATTTCAGGGTTTTTATAATAAGGGACATTTGTTGCCATATGATATTTTTTTACCATCCCATCTACGGATAGATTCTCAGGATTTCAAAATTTTTCTAGAATCAAATCAAAATAACTATAATTCGTAGCTGATAATGTTTCATCGATATCAAGCGCGAATCATTTGCTTCTTGAAATATTAGTTTTTATTTCAAGTATTGAATTAACATATTCTTTGGAAACTAAAAATTCAAGTATTCAAACCGAATCATTTGAATCAATAAGCTTTTGTAGATTTTCATTAACCATAATTTTAAATTTCTTTTAATATTCATTCTAAAACTTCAAAAAACATATCGATATCTTCCTTGGAATTGTAAATATAAAGACTTGCTCTAAAAGTATTTGATAAATTAAATTTATTCATAAACGGTTCAGCACAATGATGTCATGCTCTTATGCAAATATTTTGCTCTGCCATCAAATCAGCAATATCAGATGAATGAAATCATTCAATATAAAATGTAAAAACTCAAACTCTATTTTCATTTTTTTCACTTCCGAGAAGTTTAACTTTATCTTTTACAGCTTCATATTTCTTCAAAAAATATTTTATTAATTCTTCCTCATTTTTTTCTATTTCTTTATATCATCAGATTGATTCTATATATTCGAGCGACTTAAGCAAACTAACAGCTCAAACTATATTAGGTGTTCCCGGCTCGAATCTATGTGGAAGTCCTGATGGAATAAAACTATCCTCTTTCACCCAATTTATCGCTCAACCTCATCCAAAAGCTGGTGTTAAAGATTTTAATAATTCTCTTTTTCAATACAAAACTCATATTCAGGTATCTGCCATTATCTTGTGTCATGTAAAGAACATGAAATCGCAATTTAACTTTTGTACATCAACCCTAAAATGTGGGATTGCCTGGCTTGCATCAATTATAAAAATCGGTTTTTCAATCTCGGGATTGTTTATGATTTTTGATACTTTTTCTAAATCAAAAATTTGTCATGTTACATTTGACACGTAAGCTAAAGAAACAACTTTAACATCTGAAGTTAATTTATTTTTTAACTCATTTAAGTCCAAATTAAAATCCTTATCAACTCAGACAAAATCAATTTCAATTCAAATTTCATCCTTTAAAATTAGCCATGGAACAATATTAGCATGATGTTCAACAATTGATAAAAGAACCTTGTCTCATTTTCTCAGAATTCCTGATTTCTTCAGACTTAAAGAAAGAAAATTTAGGGCATAAGTTGAATTATAGGTGTAATTAATTTCAGAAATATCAGATGAATTTATGAACTCTTTGATTTTTTGCTTGGATTTATCATACATATCCTCAGATCTTTCTGAAAGATCATAAGCTCATCTATGAATATTTGCATAATCATGCTCTAAAAAATATTTAATTCAATCAATCACATAACTTGACTTTTGGGTACTGGCTGCATTATCAAAAAAAACCAATCATGGATTATTGGCAAAAATAGGAAAATCACTCTTATAGTTTTTCATTTTTAGTATTAATTATGTCTTATTATTGGATCCTGAAACGAGTTCAGGATAGCTAACTTGTCACCTATGTTTCTTCGTGATGAAAATATAATTAACTAGTAATATATCTCCTAAACTCCTCTAAAACTTTCGTATTAAAAACTCCCATATCAAGTAATTCAAAATTTTTATTTATGTAGCTTTCAAGCATTATAAAAGTTGCATTGTCTTTGTCAATTCATCTTGATCTTAAATAAAATAATTTCTCATCACTTATTTTTTCGATTGAAAGACTATGGTTAGCTTTTGCTTCATTTGATGATATTTCAAGTCCTGGAACAGCTATGATTTTTCATGAATCTCATAAAAATATGTTTTTTTGAATTATACTTCAAGAAACTTCCTTTGTGGAATTTTTTATAACTACTTTAGAATCAAGATTGATTTTTGTTTCATTTTTTACCATCGAGATTATATTCACAGAACTTGAAGAAAAAGATTTATCTAATATCGACTTCATACCAAGCCTAGTTCCGTTTAAAGATCATAAAATCAGAAAATTTATATTTGAACTTGAATTTTGTTCGTGAAAAATTGAAACCTTTTTTGAATGGGCAGACATAATCGAAAAAAAGTTTAATTTTGATCAATTCATTATAAATACTTCCCTGCTGAACTCATTTTCATCAAAAATCACAACATCAAGATTTTTTCAAATTTCAATCTTGAAAAAATCCGTATCTTCTAAAACATAAAATCAGCTTTTTTCTATTTTAAAAATTTCTCAATTCATTTTGACAAGTTAACTATTAAGATTATAGTCTATAAAAAAATAAAAATTCTACATAGAGAGGTAAAAATTATGGCAGATTTTCTGGAAAAGATTTTTTGCTGGTTTCTGATTAAAATCATAATCAGCTGTCACATGTTCTTCATGTTTTTTCCTAACCTTTGTTTTCCTCTTTACGTTTCTTCCATTGTCACCGGATACAAGATTTCTCGGGACAAGGAGCTCGCAAAATTAGGGACTTAACCGTCCCTTTTTTTATTTCTAAAAACTTCATTCCAATTCCATTCATATTATCACATTCATCTCAGCAGCATATTCAAGTGGTAACTCTTTAACAACAGGATTTAAAAATCAATTCACAATCATTGTCTTTGCTGCTTTTTCTCATATTCAACGCGACCTCAAATAAAATAATTCATCTTCATTTATTTTTCCTGCACTGGCCTCATGTGCAACTGTGCTTGAGGAATTTTCAACTTTTATATAAGGAATAGAATTGTTCATTGAATCATCATCAATTATCAATCAGTCGCATTCAATATGACACACGCTATTTTGAGCACTTTCTTTAATTTCAATATATCATCTATAAACCGATTTTCATCCTCACTTTGAAATGGTTTTTGATAAAATTTCTGAACTTGTATCTTTTCAGATATGAATAACTTTCGCACCTGAATCGATAATTTGTGCTTCTCCAGATAAGGCCACTCAAATATGGCTTGATGAACTTCTATCTCATAAAAGGACCGAACAAGGATAAAGCATGGTGACTCAGGCTCAAAGATTTCCTCAAACCCACTCTATATGTCAATCGCTTTGAACTATCGCTCTTTTCGTATTTAAATTATATGTGTCACTGCTCCAGTTTTCCACAGAAGAATATCTCAGACTTGCACTTTTTCAAACGTAAACTTCAACACATCAAGCATGAAGTGCTATATCTCAATATTTAGGAGCACTGCATCATTCTATGTAATGAGCCTGAGCTCATTCTTCCAATACAATTATAGTATGTTCAAATTGTCATCCTGCTCTAACATTCATTCTGAAATAAGCCTGAAGCGGCTCTTCTACTTTGACTCACTTAGGAATATATAAAAATGTTCAACCATTCCAAACTGCTCAATGGAGCGCTGAAAATTTATGATCATTTATTGGAATCGCTTTCATAAAATATTTTTTGACAAGATCCGGGTGTTTTTTTATAGCAAAACTCATATCCTCAAAAATCACTCATTTATCTTCCAATTCTTTTTTAATGGAATGATAAACAACTTTACTGTCAAATTGAGCTCATACTCATGCAAGCATTTCTTTTTCAGCTTCAGGAATTCATAACCTATCGAAGGTATTTCTTATCTTTTCAGGAACTTCATCCCAATTTTTCGTATCTTTGGTATCCTCTGGATTAGCATAATAACAAATCTTATTCAAATCAAGCAAGCTCAAATCCGGTCACCATTTCGGCAATTGAAGTTCCCTGAATATTTTAAAAGACTCAATCCTTATTTCAAGCATCCAAGAAGGCTCATTATTTTCTTCCGATATTTTTCTTATGATCTCTTCATTTAAGCCGCTTAAAGTCTTGGAATATGTTATATCTTGTGATTTATTTAAATCCATTTGATTAATTTTATATAAATTATTGTTTATCTTACTATGAATCAAGCGTCATTGTCATTTTCTGGTACAAGCTTAAGCACATCCTTCTCTATGATCACAATTTTCCTTGCAATAGCCACAAAATCATTCTTTTTCAATTTTTTCTATAAGTTCTCTTCATCATTTATCAATGACTTTTCAAGAATCTATAACATAAACCTCATCAACTCAAATATATTCCAGCAATTTAAAATTATGTGTTATAAAAATCATTGTGTTATCTTCATTTCTTATTTTCTCCAATTCCATTGCCACAATCTTGAATGCATCTATATCAAGTCCTGAATCTATTTCATCTAAAATTATATATTTCGGATTTAATAGTTTGATTTGCAAAAGTTCGATTTTCCTTTTCTCTCAGCCACTGAATCCGACATTCAAATCCCTTTCCAAAAAATTCTCAGGAATGTTCAGTTCTTTCAGATGAGGCAAAATCTTTCTTTTAAAAAGAAAAAAGCTTACTTCTTTGAAATTTGAATCTTTACCCTTTTGATGTTCATTGAAAATAGTTCGTAAAAATTCAATAAGTTTTATTCATTTTATTTCAGGAATATTCTGAAATGACAGAAAAATTCAAGCCTTATTTCTCTCTTGTGCTTCCATTCCTGCAATATTCTCTCAATCAAGATCAATATTTCCTGAAGTTATCTTATATTTCGGATGACCAGCGACAGACATAGCCAGACTCGACTTCCCTGATCAATTTCTTCCAAGCAAAAAGTAAGTTTTTCATTTCTCAAACGAAAAACTTACTTTTTTCAAAATAGTTTTATTTTCAACTGCAACTTCTAAATTTTCTATTTCTAACATATATATAATTAGTAATTTTTTCAATTATATGCAAAAATTTTTAAAACAAAATAAAATATGACTAATTTAGTCATATTTTATTTTGTTTTAGTCAACCTTAACTTAATTTACTAGATTTCACAATAAAGTACAATTTTTTATAGCAGATGCCCAATTATTACAACCATCTCATTGTCCAATTTCAGAAGCACAAGTTGAACTTGTTGTAATTTGTCACCAACAAGTATTTCAACAAGTTGAAGAGGCATCTATTGCAGCTTGAGGACACTGATAAAGAGGAGTTGAATTGCTACTACATATAACTTTACTTCAATCACTTTTACACCATTTTCAGCTTGTCAAAGTTCATATTTTCGGATCAGTTTCTGTTACTGTTGGAGAATTGCTTGTACAGGTAACCAATCAGCCATTTCCTGTACACCATTTTCAATCAGTTATTGTTCAGACTTGATCTATTGGGGCATTGTTTACACAGTTTATTGTTCATCAAACGCTGGCACACCATTTTCATTCTGTAAATACTCAATTCAACTTTGTATTCACTGCTTGATACCATGCTGGAGCAATTGTATCACCGCTTCAAACAGTTGCAACTGCTCAACCTGGAGTTCAGAAATTGGTGATTGAAGTTGCTGCGTAG
>CAYWJC010000026.1:0-1776 GCA_964458505.1 uncultured Candidatus Peribacteria bacterium
GATGATATGAAGATGAACCTTTTTTATACAATGATTTTCAATTAAGAATAAGTGATATTGCTCCTTATTATATAGTTTCTTTTTGAAAATATGATAAAACTAGAGCACCTACTTTTGATAAGGATGAACCTTTTTCTTATCATCCAGATAGCAATAAATATTACTCCATTTATGAACCAGAAATCGAAGAAGAAAGAAAATATTTTGAGGGAATTGATGTTATCATGAAAGAAATTTGATATAGTAAAATTGATGAAAAATTACTAAAAATAGTCTTACCAGTTCAGTGAGATTTATACTCCAGTATTCCAACACCAGAAAATTGAATAGATAGATGGTGAAGTGAAGCATATTGACCCTATACATTAAGACATCTATTGTTTGGAGAATAATCATTGATTTTTAAACTATGTCTGCATTTATATTATACATATTATCAATAATTATTTTTAACTATACCTTTATAATTTTCTTACCATTTCTCATTACATTTAAATCTTTGAAACGAAAAGAAAATTTAGATTTTTTAATAAAACAAACTTTAAAGATTTAAAACTAATAAAAGACTATTACGTAAATATTTGGGATTTTATTGTAAAATTATGTGATACAAAATGACTTTTAGAAGAAAATAAAAAGTATTATAGTTCGGATATTGAAAAATTATAGAAATATTGAGCATTTTCAGATAAATTAGTCATAAAAACTGATTATTTGCTAAACAGATTCAGAAATCTCTCTGAAGTAGAGTTCAAGTTTTTAAGAACAATGGAGTGAGCTACGAAACTTAAGGAATGAAGAATGGCACATGTGATATTTGGTGACTGGATTGAAGTGTGATGAAGAAAAGTTTTCAAATGATGACTTCATGATGCAAATGAATTTGAGAAGTCATTGAAAGAATGATTGATTGTGGCAAAAGATTTTGATTGAAACTACATTAAAGATTTAAATAAATTTGAAAAAGATAAACCAATCAAGCTAAATGTGGAAAGATGGGATTTTGAAAAAAATAAATTTAAGGAAAGAGAACATGATTTATATCCAAAAACATGGACCAAAGAAAATATAATTGATGCTTGAAATGATATTCAAATTAATTGGAAAAATTGAGAAAGAACTATAGTAAAAACCATAAAATGAATAGAGGTGACCTGATGAAAGTATATTGGCAAAGAATGAATAAACGATGTTCTAAATACTTGGTATCCTTATGTTCAAAAATAATTATTAATTTCTTATTACATGTACTACATTAAATTTAAAAGCAATTCATATTTTATATGATATTACCCTAGAAAAAAAGAGTATTCATATAAATGAGAATTCATATATAAATTATGAAATTCTACATACTTGTTAGATAATGTATTCATAGAAAATCCAAATGACTTTAAAAATTATCTTTTCTGAAATAATAGAACTTTTGAAAATTTTAAAACCCTTTTAGTGGATAAGAAAAACGAAGAGGAATACAGAAAGATAATGTCAGCATTAATGATATTAAAAAAGCTGAATTGTCCAAATTCAATATTTCAAAGTTATGAAAAAAAAGAAAAAACGAGTCTGAAACAAAACTATTCAAATGTTTTAAAGTGTATTATCAAAAATAAATCTAATCAATACTATTTATCGAATCATGAGGATAGTGATTTATCTGATTCTTTTCTGATTACAAATTATTATGAAATCAATAGAGAACTTGGAGTTCATTCATTATGATGAAATCCTGAATATATAATGGGAAATGAAATTGAGTTATGAATATCGCCTTCT
>CAYWJC010000027.1:0-5051 GCA_964458505.1 uncultured Candidatus Peribacteria bacterium
TAAAAGCCTGGGTATTTTATAAAAAAATTCTATTATGTCAAAATTATTTTTATTTTTCTCTAAAATCTAATCATTTAAAGAACTATTATTTATTTTTGATACAAATTTTTATACAAAAAAACTGTTACTAAATAACAGTTTTTTTGTATTTAAAATATTATCTTTCCTGATCTTTCATTATTCAATCAACCCTTTCTTTGGTCCAATCATTTATCTGCGCAAAGGTTCATAACTTATCGATCCATTCATGGATTTCGTCAATGACACTCTCCTCAATATATGATCATTCTTCTATTCAATTTAAAAATTTTTTTAAAATTGCCTGACCTGAATTTCTTGAAGTAGCGCACCCAGAATCAGAAGTCGAACGTATGTGATGAACCTTGGGTCTGCTTAATATTTCTTTTTCAATAACAATATTAAATCCGTTAAGAATCTCATATTTAAGATCTCTTTTAAGTAAAATTCAAGCTTTTCATTCTTTCTTGTACTTCTTTAATTCATTATAAATATCCAAAATTACGTTTAAGCAATTCTCAATATCCTCATTGTCTGTAGTTCATGGATGCTCTTTATCTAGACTCTTTAAAAATGATCATATTATCTTTTTTGATTCCTTCATTTGTTCTTTATATTCGACCTCTTTGATACAGCTCATATAATTTGTATATCAAATAATATCCAAATCTGTAATTTTACTATTTGCTGGCACAAATAATTCTATTCAATAGAATGAGCATTTTGTAGAGATCCCCTTTTTGGACCTATCTACAAGCAATTTTGCAACTCGCTCCAAATTAAATCCATTCACATCGATAACCTCAATAGATTCGGTAGTTTCTTTTCAGCCTTTAACTATATTCATATAACCAATTAACTTATAATATTTTAAATATATCATATCTTAAAAAATATTGCAAAAATCATTTTTTTCATAAAAAAAAATAAACCTTAAAGGTTTATTTTTTTATCTAACAGTTTATTAATTTCATCCTCTAAGGATTTTTTGATATAATAGAGAACTTCAAGCAAGACTTCTTTTCTATTTTGTGAAATATTTGTTTTTGATTCAATAAGTTTGATTCGTGAGTTTATTGGAATCAGAATTGTTGTTAAAGTCTTAATTTTGTCTTCCTTTGATTGGTTTTTTATATTTTCATTCAAGTTATCAAGGATTTGATCAAGCTTTGTCTTATATGATTCAACAAGAAGGCTATTTAGATTCTTTATCAGCTTCATCTTATTTTCAGTTGCTTCATCCTTTTCTTCAGCAGCAAATGTTTTATTTAGCAATGAAAAACCCTCTGTTTCTGAATGAAAATCAGCTTGCACAAAGAACAGAAATAGTAAGAATATATATAAACAAGTTTTTTTCATTGACCTATTGGTAGTTGTTAAATTTAACCCAATATACTGAATTTCACACAAATTACAAATTGTCAATGTGAAATTATCGTGAAGATTTACCGATCGTTTATCTAGGTAAACTAATTCTTAGTTCTAACCCATTATTTGAAATAATTTCAAAGGTTCAACTGTGCAAAGAAACTATTTTTTCAATCACAGAAAGTCATATTCAAATTCAATTTTCAATTCATTTTGTCCTTGATTTTTCAACTTTATAGAATTTCTCTTTTACAAATGGTAATTCATCATTGTTTATTCAGACTCAATTATCTTTAAAAACAATAATTGATGATTTGTTTCTATTTTGAAAATTAATATTTAATTTTGTTCCCTGTCAGGCATATTTCAAAAAATTGGAAAAAATATTATGTATGATTTGTGTGATTTTATCTTTATCAGCTAAGATAAAGAAACTTTTTTCTTTGGAAAAGATTATCTCCTGGTTGTTTTTATTTAAATCAAAAGAATATTCGCTTGAAACAAATTCAAGGATTTCAATCAAGTTTATTTTTGAAATAAAGATATCTCAGAGTTTTTTGCTTTCCTCTTTTTCATATTCCATTATAAGATTTGTGATCTTTATTAGCCTATCTATTTCGTCATGAAGAAGCTTGGTACTTTTTTCATCAAGAGTTATAACTCAATCCTCAATTCACTCAAGATAACATTTCACTGCCGTTATCGGGGTTTTTATTTCATGACTCAAATCAGACAAAAAATCCGATCTGATTTTCTCTTGCAAACTCAAGCTTTTATTTAAATTATTTATTGCCTCAATCAAAGGAGAAAATTCATCTTTCTTTTTATAGAAGATATTCTTATATTGTTTCTTATAGATAATATTTGAAAGATTGCTTATAATGTGAGAAATAGGCATAAAGGTATATTTAACCCAAAAATAAACCAAAAATGATATAAAGATTATAAGGAACAAATTAAACAGAGCCATTCATTTTAACGTTTTTATAACAAATATTCATTCGGGCTTGTCTGAATCTATCGTAAAAAAATTTGATATATTTCAGAAAAATGCCTGAAGCGCATTTGTTCATATAACTTTTTCGATTGAAGATGATGGAATTCATATTTTCTGAAGAGAATCAATAAGTGAAATATTCGATGTTTTAGGATCATTGGAAAAATCTTCCAGTGACATTGAAATACTAGAAAGATCATCTGTTATTTTTTTGTATTCTTCAATTATATCTTTATCAAGAGTCTGATTTTCCAAAAGCTTTGAAATTATATCGAAATCAATATTGCTTTTTAGGGAATCTTTTTTGATAGTCACAACATAATCACCAAAATAAAGCGTAGAGAAATATTTCAATGCAAATATATTCGACACTATGAACATTGCCAATATTATAAAGTTCACTATCAGGAATTTTTGGGAAAATTTCATATAAATTAGTTATTATTTATATCACATTCATAATCGTTCTATACTATATTCGATTATTTTTCTTTTCAAGGTCAGAGGCATTTTGTATAATCTAATTTAATCTAAATTATTTATTTATCAACTTAATAAATTCTTCCTTCGATAAATTTATCAATTTAGAATCTTTTCATAAAGGGGAATCAGTTATTTCTTTTCATATAAAATCAGGTTTGATAAAATTGTTGGCATCTTTTTCACTATCGAATTCAACTTCATATCTTATCAATCATTCAAACTCTCAATGATAGATTTTTATCGACACATTGTTTCAAAGATAATAGTTGTCTCTAATAAGAAATTTTGAAGATTTTTCTTTCAGAATATCAAATTCTTCTTTTGATATATTAACTTTGATTCATTCTCTTGATAAATCTGAAATCTTTTCTTTTCTTTCAAGTTCGTATTTATCATCTTTCGATTGAATCCTAAGTTCGATTCAATTTCAAATAAATATAAAAAACCTTTCAGATCTTAATACTTTTAAATCTGATAGATCAGGCATTTTTTTGATTAAAAATTTTCTTTCTATTTCCATATTATGCATTTTATCTATTAAACCTAAATCCTAATTTTATCCTGTCCATCCAATGAGTCTCGGGTAAGGGCAAATTATATTTTTTCAAAAAATCATATTCCATTTTAATGATTCTGTAATAATTTCAATCTGAGTCTAAGATTACTTTTTCAAGAATAGATTCATCATAATTTGTGATATCAAGGTTTTTGGCTTCAATTACCTCAACTCATTCTGAAATATCAGCTTTGATTTTTTCATCTCTCCATAAGTGTCAATCCTTTATTACTTCTTCTTTTGTAAACGAATCATCCAATAAATATGCAACCGTGTCATTGAAATAAAATGGATTTAAATCTCATGGGAAGAAATCTCACAATATTCAGCCTTTATCCATTTGAGCAAAGATTTTATCAGCAATTTCATACCATTCTTCTTTAGAATATTCTTTATTTAATATGCAATATGTTTTGTTTTTGAGTCAAATACAACCCAAACAAAATGAGCAATTTTCAAGATAATATGAATAATAGATATTGGTTCATCAAATAATATCAGTTGAGCAAAAATAATTATCTCATGCTCAAGCGCTTATTACTCAATAATAATCATTTCCTCGGGGAGATCAGCAGCTTGCAGCGTCGAAAAAATTAACATTTCATTCAATTGTTCAAGCAAACATGACATTTCTACCATTATTGACATTGTATATGAAATTTCAATTTTCTACATTATCGCTTTTGATGATAAATTTTCATGAACTATTTTTGCTAATCAATTGAGAATTATTAAGTTGAAGCTTTTTATAAAGTTCTAAAAAGACTTTCTTAGCTGAAAATATTTCATTTTTTAATTTAATATATTCGTCTTTGGAATAGTTTTTATTTTTAATGCAATAAGATTGATTTTGCAAATCATTGCAAAACAAGCATTCGTTACATCAAATCAAATTCGTACTAAACCAAATATTATTAGAATCAAAGATAAAATTGCTATAAAAGACATTGTATGATTTATAAATTCAAACAGATTGATAAATATTTTCTGAATTATCTCAAACCATTAATGAATTAAAGACATTTTTACAATTATCTTTTATATTTGCGCTGTAAGCTACATTTTCACAAAAGCAAACCTCAAAACACAAATATCAGTTTTTTACATTTAAAATGTTATACCCGTAATTTGAATTTTCATTTACTCACCATAGAGCAAAAGCGGGATAATGGATATTTCCTGCTAACAAGCGATAATTTTCCCAAAAATCAATGTTAAAGTCATAGTCCTTTCATAATTTATCATAATCCAATCTCAAATTCTCAAATTCTTCCAAATTAACCAATTTCCATTTGAAATCTGGATTATATGGAGTAATCATAGTATCTCTCTTGTATAAATTCAAATTATATCTACTAGCAATTTCCTTTAAAAACACTCTGAACGGAGTGTTTTTTCTTTTTTCCTTAATTATACTTTCATATTTTTGCAATTTAGACATAATATTTTTTATTAATGCTTTTACAATGTCTATCATTCCGAAGTGTGGAATCCTTTTGTCTTTCTATTACATTGTTATTTTATTAAAAAGGATCCTTCTCCCGCATTGCACGATCAAGATGACAGCAGTTTGTTTTAATAAACCTCCTTCTCATAACAGCTCTCACAATAAACTATTTCACTTCTATC
>CAYWJC010000028.1:0-2536 GCA_964458505.1 uncultured Candidatus Peribacteria bacterium
CTTTCATCAGCGCTTATTCTTAATCAATCCTTTGTTTCTTCAAGAGCATACATCTCGTCTGAAAATTCCTTATATTTTCATTGAGCATGTCCGCACATAACAGCTAAAGCGTCGTCTTGTGCATTTTTATGAATTGAAAGCGGATAATTTTTGTACGTCAATCAAATCTTATTTGTTAAAGCGTAGTCAGATAATATCTTCTTTCATATATTTTTTTCAAAGTAAATACATGCAGGACATTGAAAATCCGTAAAAATTGCCATTTGGACTTTGGCATTGGAATTCCCGAAAAAAGGGCTTTCTATGTCCTTAGGAACAATCGACTTTGTCTGTCAGCAAGATACTAAAAAAATCGATGTCAACGCAATCAGGAAAAATCTTAATTTCATATTTTTATTGTTAATTATTAAATAAGTATAGCTACAAAGTAAAATTTATCAAATTTGATTTAGAGTGTTTTCTTCATATAATGTTAGGTATTTTTATCTTTTAAATTTATTGATTATGAAATTTGAATTAATGGAATTGCCATACGAAATCAGTGAGCTTTCACCTTCTTTATCACAAGAAACAATGCAATACCATCATTGAAAACATCTAGCAACATATATTGATAATCTCAATAAGCTAATTATAAATACGGAATTTGAGAATTTATCATTGGAAGAAATAATAAAAAAATCTTTGAATTGACCCATTTTCAATAATAGCGCACAGATATGGAATCATAATTTTTATTTTGAAGCCTTAACATCAAAATGAGACAATCCTGATTGAAAAATTCTTTATCTTATAAATGAGATATGGTGAGACCTTGAAATTTTTAAAATGGAATTTAATAAAATGGCACTTTCAAATTTTTGATCAGGATGGACGTGGTTAGTTAAAGATGAGTCTGGGCTTTTAGAGATAATCAACACTTCAAATGCATGAACGCCGATTTCTGAAAACAAAAAAACACCACTTTTGACTTGTGATGTTTGGGAACATGCTTATTACATAGATTATAGAAATAGAAGAGCGGAATATCTTGAAAACTTCTGGAAAATTATTGATTGGAAAAAAATTGAAGAAAGAAATTATTAATTTTTTTAAGCCAAATCCTTATATTTATCTATAAGAAAAGTGATATCTTCAAATCATCAATAACACATCGCGAAAGAGTAAACTGTCATTCAGTCGAGCTCTATATCAATATTTCCAGTTTTTTCAATTTCTTTGATAAAGCTTTCCAGGCTGTCATTATTTTTGCTTTTTAGCAAATCAATTATTATTTTTAGTACTTCTTGTTTCTTATTTAATTTAAGGTGTTCATAAAGGGCAAATTCAACATTTTTGGAATAAATAGTCTCCATTATTCTATCATTGAATTCTGCAATTATATTGTCTAGTCTTATTTCAGATAGAACTTTTTGGATCTCATTTTTTTTATTATTTTCAAGATTTTTAAAGACTCTTATCAGAATTTTTGTAAATAAGTCCAAATCCGATTCTTTGAGTTTTTCCAGTTCTGCCTTTAACTCATTTTTTGTTATTTTTTTCATTCCCATTTTTTCTACTATTTCATCTGAAATAGCATCTTGATGTGCCGACATGTTTGACTCTTTTGAATCAAGGGTTTCTAGTTCAATACATATAGAAATATATGAATCAATCTGCCCATTTATTTTTTTAAATATATCAGAATGAGTTTGAATAATTTCCATGTTTTTACCATTTTATTATATGACTTTCCTCGATTATATCACAAAAGGTCTTTTTGGCAAAATAATTAAAAAAGAAGTGCTCAATTTAATCTGAGCACTTCTTTTTTTAACTTAATTTTTTTGTAATATATGCGTTAAGTTCATCTATTTTTACTAAATCCTGTTTCATACTATCCCTATCTCTTACTGTAACCAATCATTTATCATAATTTTCGCTATCGATTGTTACACAAAATGGAGTACCGATTTCATCGAATCTGAAATATCTTTTTCCAATTGCTCCTGTTTCATCATATTCACACATGAAATCCTTGCTTAATTGAGTATAGATTTTCATCGCCTCTTCACCTAGTTTTTTAACTACAGGAAGAACTGCTACTTTTATCGGAGCTAAAGAAGGCTTTAATCTTAAAACTATTCTTTCTCATTCTTCAGTTTCAACTTTATCATAAGAACTAAGAATAGTCGTTAAAAATAGTCTGTTTAATCATATAGAAGGCTCTATTACATACGGAATATATTTTTTATTATTTACAGGATCAAAATAAGACAAATCTTGTTTTGACTCTTTCATATGAGCTTTTAAATCAAAATCTGTTCGGTCTGCTATTCCCATTAGTTCTCACCATCAAAATGGAAATTTGTATTCGATATCACAAGTGGCATTTGAATAATGAGAAAGTTCTTCCGGAGAATGATCTCTAAATCTTAGATTTTCTTTTTTTAATGCTATTGTCTCCGTTAAAAAATTCAAATAATCAGTTTTCCATTTTTCATGCCACTGCAAATCTGTTCCAGGTTCACAGAAAAATTCTATTTCCATTTGTTCA
>CAYWJC010000029.1:0-2289 GCA_964458505.1 uncultured Candidatus Peribacteria bacterium
AGTGTAGTTGATCGAATTCATATTCTTTACTGATCGATACATCAGCTATATCAAACGGTTTGCATGTAATACGTGCAGAAGCAACAGATACTTCCAATAATTCTAGTGCTTCGGCTAATGTGAATGTAAATGTGGATAATTCACCACCTGATATAATTCCTCCGATAGTTTCCATTGCTTCTCCGCTTTCTTGATCAATATTAACATGAGCAACTACACTTAATATTGAGACAACTGATATTTGAGGTATAGCCTTTGTCCATTATTCTGTAAGCAATGGTACTGATGATATTGTATGACAATTAACAAAGGCACCTTATATAATTCAAATATCTCCAGGCGCCCTTAAAAACGGTTCACATGTTATAACAGTCTATGCTCAAGATTTAGCTGGAAATATAGGAAATGCTTCTCCTATAACTTATTTCACAGACTATACTCCTGACACAAACCAAAACTTTATTTTAAACCCTTCATTTGAAACATGAAGCTGAGGTCTTCCTGATCACTGGTTTCATGGAATTTGGTGAAATAATAGTGGATCATTTGTTTATCCGGTTACCTGAATAGATTGAGGTTCTGCCGCAGAAGTAACCTTGAATTCATATGTAGATTGAGATGCCAAATGGTATTTTGAAGACGTAGAAGTTTTATCTGGCGCAACTTATGTATATTCTGATAAATACAAATCAACAACATGATCAATTATCACTGCAAGATATACTTACAATGATTGATCCGGTACAATGGCTTATGTTGATTTAGTAAGTCTTCCTGCAAGTGAAAATTGGACCACATCCACACAAATATTCACTATTCCTGCAAATGTCAATAAAGTTACGGTTTTTCATCTCATAAATAGTATGGGTACACTTTCAATAGATGATACATCTTTAAAATTATATTCGACTGGATCAATAAATGATCCGAATGTATTTAATAATTGAATGGTTTCTTTGACGTTCGATGATGGATGGAGTTCACATTATGACAATGCTCTGCCGATACTTGAAAATGCAAATATAAAGGGAGGTTTCTATATAATTACTAATGAAATGAAGAACTCTGTTAATGAAAATAGGATATTAAATCCATCCTTAGAGATTCAGACATCTTGAAATCTTCCTACTAACTGGAACAAATCACAAACTGGAGATAATGACGCGGTATTTTCTTATCCAGTGCAATGAGTTTCATGAGGAAATGCAATAAAGGTTGAAATCACTTCATATACAAATTGAGAGGCAGCATGGAAATCTTCCAATAACACTGTTGCCAGCAATGAGCCATATAATTTTTCCGATCAATACATTTCTGACGTTCCCACTAAGGTGACATTAGTTTATACAATGAATAATGACAGCACCCAGACGATTGATCTGGGTGTTGTGCCAGCTAGTGCAACATGGTCTTTAGCGTCTTTTACTTTCACACCTCCTACAAATGTCGAATCACTCACAGTATACCACAGTCTTATTAGTTCAGGATCATTGATAACAGATGATTATCATTTGGATTTAGCGCAAGATTATATGAATACTGCTCAAGTAAAGGAAATATACAATGCTGGGCATGAGATCTGACCACATTCTCGTACCCATCCATTTTTAACAACTATTTCAAACGAAGAAGTCATAAATGAAATTTCATGATCAAGACAAGATTTATTGGATCTGGGAATTATTCCGTCAGATACTTTCGTTTATCCTTATTGAGAATACAATAGTTCTGTTGTCCAAATTGCAAAAGATGCAGGTTATATTGGTGCAAGATCGGTTAATGAAGGCTATAACACAAAAGTATCTGATAAATACGGGCTTCAAATACAACAGGTAAACTCTTTGACAACTCCTCAGCAATGGGAATTATGGACACAATCTGCCATGGAAAATAAAAAATGGCTTATTTTGATGTTTCATCAAATTGATTATCAGAATGACGAATATTGAGCAAAAACTGAAGATCTAAAATCCTATGTTGATTATTTGGTGACAAACAATATTCCTGTGGTAACCTTGAAACAAGGAATTGAGCTCATGAGTCAATAATAGGAAAAATAAAAAAATATCATTAGCAATGATATTTTTTTATTTTTAAACTTTTTACTTGAATTCGATTCAATTTAGTATTTCATTATTATCTTGTCATAAAGCCCAAAAGAAGACACCTCAAAGATTCTCATTTTTTGCAAAATCTATTTTTTCTTCAATACTCTGAATGTCGTCATAAGAAATGTAATATCCGTAACACTGAAGAATTGATCATCAGAAATTGAATTTTTTGCATATA
>CAYWJC010000030.1:0-3693 GCA_964458505.1 uncultured Candidatus Peribacteria bacterium
TTATAGCCTTAACTTTTTCAGCGATTTCAAGATCATTCGTTGTGATAATACCACCATCACCTAATGCCCCCAAATTTTTTCCAGGATAAAAAGAAAAACCATTGCAATCGCCAAAAGATCCAACTTTTTTTCCATTAAATACAGCACCGTGAGCTTGCGCACAGTCTTCTACAATTTTTAAATCGTATTTCTTTGCAATTTCTTCAATAACATCCATGTCACAGGCCCTACCATAAAGATGTACTGGCATCATAGCTTTGGTTTTAGATGTTATTGCATTCTCTATATCCCTTGGATTTATATTATAAGAATTAATATCTGGTTCAACTAAAACTGGAATTGCATTATTTGCGGAAATAGCAAGAATCGTTGCAATGTAAGTATTTGAAGGAACAATGACCTCATCACCTTTCCCTACACCCAGGACTTTCAGTGAAATTATAAGGGCATCCAATCCATTAGCAACACCAATTGCATACTTAACACCACAAAATTTTGCAAATTCTTTTTCAAAATTTTCAACTTCATTTCCCAATAAATACCAACCCGAATTTAGAACGTTCTCAATAGCTAAATTTATTTTTTCCCTATGCTTTTCATTTATCTCTTTTAAATTTAAAAATTTAATCATTGTTTTTTATAATATTACTTTTTATCAAGGTAGTTGATATATATGGCGTTCTTTTTAAATATTTCACCTTGCAATATTTGTTCAAAAAATCGAATTTTCCCTTCCAATCATCACCCATTACAAAAATATCCACTTGTTTCTCTTGTATATCATCAATCTTTTGCTCCCAGCTTTTTTCTGGAATTATTTCATCTACGCATTTAAGAGTAGTCAATAATTTCTTTCTTTTTTTATAATCAAAAAAAGATTTTTTATTTTTTAGGGAATTAAATTCATCCGTAGATAACGCGACAATCAAATAATCACCTGATTTTTTCGCTCTTTCCAGTAAATTAATATGTCCGTAATGCAACATATCAAATGTTCCGTATGTAATCACTTTTCTCATAGCTTTAAATTTTCCTTTAAATAATTCAATATGAATTTACTTACTCTTGGATAATTAATTTTTAATTCCTCATTTACAAATTTAATTCTCTCATTTTTAAAATAATCTTTATTATCTATAATCACATTTTCAATAAAATCAATTATATCTTCCTTACTAAAAGCTTTATAGCAAAAATCTAAGCATGCTTCTCCAATTGATAAAAAATTTTCTTTAATTGACTCCTTGTTTCTCAGAATATAACATGTTGGGTTACCCGTAAACATATACTCAGCTAAAAAAGAACCGCAATCATGTATTATGCCATCAGAATTAGCAAAAATATCAAAATATTCGCCACCTTTACTATATTCAACATTAGTATTCTTTAATAAATCCACCAAATATTTATTTGTTTTTTCCGGTCCCCACAATTCATTTTTTCTCAATTGGACCATCAATAATGGATGTGGTCTAAATACAAAGTCTATATTTGGATACTTTTTTGGCAAATCCATGAAGAAATCACAATATTCAAGAAAATTTGAAATTTGCAATAATTTCCAGTCTCCAACTGTGTGATGTGGAGCAATGATTACACGCTTCCTTTCTCTGTGTATTATTGCTTGATTAGCTAATTCATCCATTTTGCAATATCCAGACAATACGGCATTTTTTCCTCTTATTGATTGATATTTTTTTAATTCTAAGATATTATCCTTGTTCTCAACAAAAACTTTCCAGAAATAATTATATGTTGGCAGTGAAACAACTTCACGCACAAATTTTAAAACAGAGTAAGCATAATTAACATACAAAAGTAAAACATCCTTGTTTCTAAAATAATCTATTTCAAAGTAATCGTGAGTCATTCCTATATATGGAGTTGGGAAAAAAACCATATCCATCATTTTTGAATAATCATGGAATTGTCCTTCAGAATAACCCTTAAAAACTTTTTTATATTTCCTTAATAATGATTCATACGCGCTATTTAAACAAGAATTCATATGTTCCTCACCTCTGGATACATCTGGCACAACAACAATAAATGGGTCAAATAAATCATCTTTTAACATTGCATTCATTATTGGTCTTGCGGCAAAAACAGAATCCAGCATTACAAAAAAACAGACTTTAATTTTTTCACCATTCCTAACATCTTTTCTAATTCTCTTAACTATTATCCTGTTATGGTTTAAAAAATTGAAATATGCTACTTTATCTTTCGAATAAACAGAAAATTTACTGCTAGCTACTCTCACAATAGCACAATTAAACAAAACTAATGTCTGATTTTTTATTAAGTTCAGTATTTTAAATATTTTTTTAAAAACAAACATACATTAAAACTCGTTAAGCTTATTTCAATGAATTAAACTTTTTTCTTAACATTTTCTTAATCATTGGCAAATGCTTAACAATGCCATGTGGCAAGAAAAAGAGTACGGCCCTGCGCCAATCAAGCTTTTTTCCAATCAACATTATAACTTTTTTCTGATACAATTCAGCATCAAGTAATATATATTCGCCTTTATTAAAGTTTTTATTAACAAGTCTTAAATTAAGTATATCTTCCATTTCCTTGATTCTTATGTCCCACGTATGATATTTCTTAACTATTTCATTACATTGCTTAACAATTTTACATCTCAATTCTTCATTAGACAAAAGTTTTTGACATTTTTCATAGGCCTCCTGAGGACTATAATAAATTATTTCCTTAGCCAAATCTTCACCAAGCTCCTCAACTAAATCAGGAGAATAATTACTAACCAATACCGCAGAAGATGCAAGTATATCCATAACTCTCCAGCTAAAGCCAGTTTTAGCTTGAGAATGATTTATATTGATACCAATTTTTGCATTATTGTATAAATTTTGTGTTTGCAAGATTGAATAAACCAACTTGGAATCATAAGCATTAAAAATATCTAGAGATGAATCGAGACCAATATCCAACCAACCATCTCCGCCATGAACAACAAGACCGAGTGGTGCAATATGACTTAAAACATTTGATCTGTTTGCAGCAGAACCAAAATCCAAAATTATTTCATGCACATTAGGAATTT
This sequence comes from uncultured Candidatus Peribacteria bacterium, assembly GCA_964458505.1. Classification (GTDB taxonomy): domain Bacteria; phylum Patescibacteriota; class Gracilibacteria; order BD1-5; family UBA2023; genus JAQUEK01. The sequence goes on from CAYWJC010000030.1 coordinate 3,074, forward strand.
TTTCTTTATAAACTAGTTCGAGTTTATCGTCACTAAATTCTTTATTTATTATTTTTTTAGCCAATTCAACAAATTCCTTTTTATTATTATGCAATGCCTCTTTCTCACTATGGTTACCAAAAGGACTCCCCACAAAAACTATATTATTTGTTTTCTCCTGCTTTAAATTTGATTCCAAGGAAGTTGCTGGTTTCATTCTGAAACATTTGCTTGGATTTACTCCAATAATTCTCTTACAATCATCTGTATCCCCAGACTGTGCACAAAAAAATAAAAATCTATCCTTATTAGATTTTAATTTTTCTAAATCATTGAAATGATGAAAATGGTCAGCACTCCAAACAGCAATTGGACAAGTGACTATTTTTTCTAAACCATCTATTAGTGAATTATTAAAAGAAATTATTAATTCAGGCTCGAAATTAATAATATCATCTATTAATTTCTTTTTATCTATTTCTATTTTTAATTTATTTGTTCCTCCCCATGGTTGCCTCAAAAAATCATTAGTAATAATCTCTAGTACATCATTACCATTATTTCTTAGAGCCTCAATTAAACCCTCATAAAAAATAAAAGTTTTATACTTATCATCTACCTTAATACCTCCGTAATGTATT
>CAYWJC010000031.1:0-3342 GCA_964458505.1 uncultured Candidatus Peribacteria bacterium
CAATGTTATAGCTTTTATGGCTGATAAATCATACGCAAACTCAACATTAAATTCATTTGTTAAATGAAACTATAATCATTTTGTTGTAAGGGCTTTTACAGGATGAATTTATTATGCTGTAACCTCTCCGACTATTAGTTTAGCTGATACAAGTGTAATTTGATGAAGTTTAGATATACTTTCTTTTTCTTGAAAACTTATTTATTCTAATAAACCAAATACTTGAATAAGTTTTACTCCTCAGGTAGTTTGGAGTTGATCCCAACTTTCATTAAATAACACCCAAAAATTCATTGACTCAATACAATCATCTTTTTCATGATTATCATCTGAATTAAACTATAATACAATCATCAATTTAAGTTGAAGTTCTGAACTTGATTATTGAAAGAAAATTTTTACAAACCATTTGTGATGAGATATAAATGAATCAATATTCACAGTGCCAAATCCTATTTATTCATGAAAACCAGCTGTAGAAATAACAGATAATTGTCCTCAACATCCTACGTCTTACATAAGCTCTGATCCTTCAATTGCAACAGTAAATTGAAAGATGTTGTCCTGAGTTTTGAATCAATCTTGAACCGTAACAATAACTCCTGTTTGATGAAACTGTTGAGATAATACACCTCAGACTATCACAGTACTAAAACCAATTGATTGAATTTGTTGAACTTCTAGCGACCAAATTTTTTTATCACCTCCAGCTTCCAATCTTTGTTGAGTTTGATCATCTTTAAGTTGATCAGTCATAGATAATTGAAGTTGAGCTACATATAGCTGGATATGTAATGGTCAATTTTATTGAGATCCTGCAAATTGTAGTGCAATTAATAATAATTGTCAATCATCTATAAGTTATATGTGAGAGACATACTCAGTAATAAAATGATTGGATTGAAATTGTTGGACGTCACAATTTATGAGACATTGAACTATGATAGCACAAACCAGTTTTCCATCAAATAATTCTATCATTGAAAAATGGTGTTACAATGATAATTCTTCAAATTGTTCCACTAACGGTTGATTCTATAGATGGGCTGAGGCGATGCAATTAGATCCAAGTTATGATAATGCCTCTTATATAGCCTGATCTAAGCATCAATGAATATGTCCAACAAATTGGCACATCCCAACGTTATCAGAATGGAATAATCTTTTTGTTGTATGAGCAACCTGATGGATATGAAATAAAATATGATGAATTGTCTCAGTTTTACCTTGAGCAAGACATTGATGAGGTAGTTATGCTTGAATTGGTTCATTCGGTTATTTGTGGACATCCACGGAAGTTAATACAACTAAAGCAAATATGTTTGATTTCTCGAGTATTTCGTCGGGTTGGAGTTTAAATACTACTTATAATAATAAAATTGAATGAAGTTCCGTTGTTTGTGTTAGAGATTAAAGTTATAAGCTTGAAACTACAACTCCACTTTCTCCTCAAAAGGAATAAATAATCCAATAAAAGAAAAATTTTTTAATCTTTTCAGGTAATTATATTTACTTATCAACATATCGATTTTAGAAATTTCCTTTTGTATATCTTTTTCATAAAACATAAGATAATTTCTTATATAAAGGAAATTTCAGTTTTTTTGGATATCAGGAATTTTTGTTGATATTTTCATAAGAAAAATAAATTCTCTATATATTTTGTGATTCAAATCAAGAAGATCGTAAATATTCTTTATATTGTAAATTATTCAAAGTTTGTGGAGATATATTATTTCTTCAAAGATATCTTTATGAACCGTATATTTTTTCATTATTTCTATGAGAGCTGGAAACTTGTTTAATTTTCAGAAAAACAAACCGATAATTTCCGATTCTTTTTGTTCTATTGTCTTTGAAAGAATATTTATCTTGATCAATATGATTATAAGGTAGGTAAGCAATATTCATATAATAACTATGATTGGTATCAATTTTTGAAGCATATTTATTTATTTAATTATTAAGATGATATGCAAAAAAATATAAAATCAAAATTTTATATTTCCTTAAATGTATGTTGCATCGTGACCTAGGGTTGGAAAGCAAATAAACTTGATAATATTTTTTATTTGTTATAATTTTTTAAGAATTAAACCTAATTTTCTAGTAAGTGAAAAAACATGAAATATTATTTTGAGCGATAAAACTACCTTTAGATTTTTTAATTGTTTTTTTCTCATTCTTTTTAGCAAGATCAATTCGTCTTATAACTGATCTTATCCCAGGTGTACATTTACCAATCCAAACTATCGAAACTTCAAGATTGATAAATTTTGCATTATTTTGAGCGATTCTTTTCATGTTTATTTTCATATTCTCTTGACTGTATAAAATCAAGATATCAAAAAAATTCAAAGAATTCTTTGATATTATCAAAGCATCATTCATATGGTTCATTTTTTTTATTGCGATAATATATTTAGCGAACGGCTATCCTTATAATACTGAGATTCCTAGGCTTATAATATTTTTTGCGTTATTCATTTCAATATTTTTCATTATAATTGAAAGGTTTCTTATTGATAAGATGTTTGAATTTTTACTAAAAAAATGATTCATAGATAAAAATAAGATAATTGTCATCATAAAATCAAATGAGCAGAGGATAATAAATGAAATATCCAAACCGTTTTACTATAAAGTTCTTTGATATGTAAATAAAGAAGAAAACAAAAATATAAATCTGAAATACCTTGGAAATTTCGATGATCTGAAAAAAAATATAAAGAAATGAAATATAAGCGAAATATTTTACGTCAATTCAGATTTTTCCCAATTGGAACTTGAAGAAATTTTTGAATATTCAAGAATCTATTGAGTTAGATATAAATATTTGGCAAATTCATTTGATTTGGTCAAGAATAATACTGAAACTTCATTTTTAGGTCAAATCCCTATTGTTGAAATAAAATCAATATGATTATCACCATGGGGGAGGATAATTAAGAGAATATTTGATATATTCGCAAGCTTCATTTGACTGATAATTTTATTGCCATTTTTTTTGATTATATGAATGTTGATAAAAATAGAAGATCCAGATGGGCCAGCTATTTATAAAAATAAACGAGTTTGAAAAAATTGAAAATTATTTGACCTTTATAAATTCAGATATTTCAAATGGATTTATTGTATAAAAGATTCTTACGGTATAAAACCCGAAGAAGATAAGGCTTTGGAATTCGAAAAAGAATTAATAAAAGAGAGGAGCAAAAGAGTCTGACCTCTTTATAAAATTAAAGATGATCCAAGAAAAACCCGAATTTGAGCTCTAATAGAAAGATTTTCCATTGATGAGCTACCTCAGCTTTTCAATGTTCTAATCTGAAATATGTCTTT
>CAYWJC010000032.1:0-6483 GCA_964458505.1 uncultured Candidatus Peribacteria bacterium
TCCGATCCCTCCAAGAAAAGACATAGCAAAAACAGCGATTTGAGCTGAAATCACCATTGACTGGGAATATTATGAAAATATTTTTGAAATAGTTGAAGATTTGAAAAAAAGTTGATTTAAAATCGTTGTCTTGGAACAATCCGAATCAAGCATTGATTTTAGGGATTTTATGCCCAGAAAAGATGAGAACATTTGCATAGTTCTTGGGAATGAAATCGAATGAGTAAATAAAAAGATAATCGAGATGGCCGATTATCTTATTGAACTTCCGATGTTTTGAAAAAAACAATCGCTTAATGTTGCAACTGCTGCAGGGATTTTAATGTATAAATTTTTGTAATTATTTTAAAACGCTTTTTTCTTTCTCTATTTCCAATGCATTAATGCACCTTTGTTGTGTAATATGCAAACAGATTCTGCACTTGCTACAATTGTTACTAAGATGATATAACAAGTTTTGTGCTTTAACGATTTGATAAAAAGCGTTATCTTTTCATCAAATTCTTTCCATATGATCCATAGTTTTCAATAAAAAATAAGATTTCTGGTATTTAATCTTATTTTTCATTTATGTCAATTTTTAATTATGAGCTAGAATATTTGAAACCAATTCATATTCATAAAGTCAGCAATAAACAGAAGCAAGATAATGCTTAAATACCCTTATTGCATAATCAGGATTTTTTATTTTTCAATTTTCAATTAAAAGCTTTCTTATTTTATCCTCATTTTTGCAGAAATTTTCATACCAGCAATTTATTGTCTTCGGATAGGATTTGTCAGGCAAATCATTTTTATCTACATGTTTGAAATATTTTCTGAAAATTCTCAGATTTTTTTTGATTTGCGGAATTGCTCATCCCGGAAATATATATTTCGTCAGAAAAGGGTCAGCTGCAAATTGCTGTCTTTGATTTTGAAACATTGAATGAATAAGTGTTATTCAATTTTTTTTGAGTGAAAATGAGATTTTTTTATAAAGATCATTGTAATCCCTTATATGTTCCATCACACCAACACTGACTATATAATCATATTTTCATTTGATATTATGAATGTTTTTAAGTTCCACGCTCACAAGATCATCTAATTTTCTTTTTTTTATTTCCCCATTTATATATTTTGCCTGTGCAACAGAAAGTGTATATCAAACACATTTAATACTATATTTTTCTGCCATGTAAAACATCATTCATCACCATCCACAACCCAAATCAAGAAGGGTTTTTCATTTTGATCTTGAGTCTATTCAAAGCCTTTTTGCATAAAAATCAAGTTTATTTAATTGGGCTTTTTCAAGCGTATCAATTCATTTGTCCCATTTTCCGCAACTATATTGAATATATCAACTATTCAACCATTCCAGATAAAATTTATTTGAATTATTCTCATCATCAAACCAATCACTTAAGCTATAATGGCTATTTATATTTTCTTCTTGTGATCATCTTGAAAAATATTTATTGCTGAATTGCACCTTAAAAACCCTGAAAATGTCCAGTAAAGGCAGTTTCCATAAGATTTTTTTACTGTTATATGAAACCCTTACTAAAATAAATAAAAAATCTTTGTACACACCATCTTCAACTTCTATATTTCATTCACAATAGCTTTCTCCAAGTCAGATTGATCATTCTTTAAAAATTCTTGCAAAGACTTTTTCGGTATTGTGAAATTTTACGGTCACGATATTTTTACTTTTTCAGATTTTGTGTTGTTTTTTTCAGTCAAAATAAAATTGAAAAGAATTTTCAGGAAACACGTCTGTATAAATCTTACAAATTCTAACAAATATATCTGTGTACATATAAAAATGATTAAGTATTTAAAAAAAACCGATTTCAAATTAATGAAACCGGATATTATAACCATTTTTATGAAATATTCAATTATTTAGGATTCCAATACTGCTTTTATTCTTCTGACTCAAGATGAACTTGCTTCTTCTTTGATGATTTTGAATTTTCCCATACCTTTTGTGTTTTCGACATGAGGTCATCCGCAAAGCTCTCTTGAATAAACAATTCAGTCATTTGAAGTCAAGGTATAAACTTTCACAACTTCAGGATATTTTTCCCAAAAACTTCATGAAACTCAAGAATCAATAGCTTCAGTTTTTTTCATTTCCTCCATTTTCATCTCTGCATCTTTACTTATAACGTCGTTTACAAAATTCTCAACCAGATTTATTTGCTCAGGAGTCATTTTTTCTGGATGCGTAAAATCAAATCTTATGCGTTCTGCAGTGATATTTGCTCAAGCTTGCACTACATGTTCTCCAAGAACTTTTCTAAGTCCAGCTAGAAGAATATGTGTTGCAGTGTGGAATTTTGTCTCTATTTCAGAATCTCAAGCGAGTCATCATTTGAATTTTCACTCAGATGCAGTACGAGAAAGTTCTTGATGTTTCTCAAAGGCAGCTTTAAAGCCATCTTTATCTATAGTTAATCAATTTTCTTTAGCTAATTCCTCTGTCATTTCAATTGGAAATCAATATGTATCATAAAGCCTAAATACTTTATCTCAAGCGATTTGAATAATTTTTTGACCACTTCTTTCAAATGCAATATGAAATCATCTTAAAAGTTTTTCAAATTCCTTAATTCAATCCTTTATCGTCTTTCCAAACTTCTCCTCTTCCTTTCTTAACTCCTCAATTATTTTGTCTTTATTGTTTTTAATTGATAGATAAACATTTTCAAATTTTTTAATATAGATTTTAGAGATTTCTGAAACAATAGGTTCTTCATAATTCATTTTATAGAACTCTCTAATTGCTCTTCTTATGAGTCTTCTTAATATATATCCCTGATCGACATTTTTTGGAATCACTCAATCTGCAATCATATGGGTTGCGGCTCTTAGATGATCAGCAATTATTCTTGCACTTCTTTCGATGTAATTTTGCTCTCCTACAATTGATTTTATTTTTAACATAACATCTTCGAAAATATCAGTATCATAACACGAGACTCTTTTATTAAGAGTTCTTGTAATTCTTTCAAGTCACATTCAAGTATCGACATTTTGAGCCGGAAGCTTTTCTAGTTTTCAATCTTCAAGCCTATTATATTCCATAAAGACATTGTTCCAGATCTCCATCCACTCATCTTCATTTTCCTTAACATTTCATCTTGGTTCTCATTCTCATACCCAATAAAAAATCTCCGTATCTGGTCCGCAAGGTCAGGTCGGTCCAGCTGCCCACCAATTATCCTTTGCTCACATAAAACTTATTCTTGAATCTGGAATTCCCAAAGACTTCCAAACCGCAGCAGAGAATTCATCTCTTGGAGCAACTTCATCTCACTCATAAACTGTAACAGCTAAATGATCTGGATTTATTCAGAACCATTTTGAATCAGTCAAAAGCTCATAAGACCATTTGATTGAATCTTCCTTGAAATAATCTCATAAAGACCAGTTTCAAAGCATTTCAAAAAATGTAAAATGAGTGTCATCTCAAACTTCATCAATATCGTTTGTTCTTATGCATTTCTGAACATCAGCGAGACGTGTTCCCATCGGATGTTTTTCTCACAAAAGATATGGAATAAGAGGCTGCATTCATGCAGTATTGAACAAAACAGAAGGGTCATTTTCAGGAACTAAAGAAGCTGATTCTATGATCGCATGATTTTTTGTCTTGAAGAATTCAAGAAATTTTTGTCTGATTTCAGTTGAAGTGATATTCATAATCATAAAAGACACTTAAGTTAATAAGTGCCAATTATAAGGAAATGTTGAGAATTTCAAATTTTTTGTTCTGATAAATTATTTGTTAACAATGCAAACCAAAGGTGGAATTAGATTTTTGCAGTTCAGATGGTCATGAATTCTTCAATATTCTTATTACCTCAGACTCTTTTGCGGATGCTATTTCATTTAAAATAGTACCCTTTCAAATAAAATATGGAACATCGTCTCTTAATCTATAAAAGTCACTATATGTATTTTCATCCATAAAATGAATTAATGGAAATAATATCTGAATTATAAATAATAAAATATAAAATCAAGTTGATATCAAAAAAGACCATATTGATATGGTCTTTTTTGATTTATGTTAATTTCATCATCGTCTTGAGCTCTTCTATTTTATCTTCTCTTCCTGCTTTTCTTAAATAAAATTCTCACATTTCAATATCTCAATCTCAAATCAAAGCAATTCCCAAATCTTCCATTATAAGTTTATCTTCAGGATTTAAATTCAAAGCTCTTTTAAGCAATGTTACTCATTTTTTCGTTTGACTCAACATATTATATCCCCAACCTAAATTCCTTAATATTTCAGCATTATTTGGGAAAAGCTCGTTTGCTTTTTCAAGAAGCTCAACTCAAATTGCATATTTTCATTTTGAAATATTAATGTAACCCATCGAGTATGTTCAAGTTGCTGAATCAGGGTGAAGTTTCTGGGCATATTGCATGGCATTTTCAGCTTTTTTAAAATTTCATTCATACAGATAAATATCAGCAAGTTCTTCGTAAAGCCTGTAATCATCAGTATATTTAATTAAGCTTGTCTGAATTTTTTCTCTTGCAGATTTATAGTCTCATTTATACTTTAGTTCTTCTATTTCAGTTATGTATTGTACCTTTGATTCTTTCATTATTTTGTTTTTAAAATTTTACATATTTTACAGATAATTTTTTTTTAATCAAGACGAATTATTTAAAACAAAATATCATTTGCATCAGTATGATAATACAAAAACTTTAAATAACCTTAGATTTTAAGCTTATGACTGATTTTTAAATACCCTAACTTAAAAGTGAAATTCTATTACTCGCAACTAAAATTTTGTCATCCCGCAAATAATTAAATTGATTTTTTAAATTAAATGTTAATATAAATTCATATCACTTAACTTCATTCCATATGGCAATAAATAATTATTGATCCTCTTTTATAGAAAACATGAAAAACAAAATAAAAAGCTTCTTCAAATGAGTGCTTTCCATAATAGTTCTTTTTATGCTTCTTGGAGTAATCTTTTGAAGTTTTGGCACTATAAAGGCATGAGAAAAATGAATTCTTCTAAGATTCTGAGCTGTAACCTGACAAACTTACAATGAATGATTATATTTTAAAATACCATATATTGATGACATGATAATCATGAATGTAAGGGTTCTGAAAGAACAAATAAGCGCGACCAGTGCATCAAAGGATTTACAAACAATAAATGCTGTTGTTGCTCTTAATTTCCATTTAAGTGCATCTGATGTAGGTCAAATATATAGAGAAGTCTGATTGGATTACAAAGAAAAAATAATAGATCCGACAATCCAAGAGTCTATAAAAGCATCTACAGCGAAATTCACCGCAGAGGAATTGATAACCAAAAGAGAATCTGTCAAAGATCAAATAAAAGAATTATTAACAAAAAAATTGGCTCCTAGATTTATAATCGTTGATGATGTGAATATTGTTAATTTTAATTTTTCTGAATCTTTCAATAAAGCAATAGAAGAAAAAGTGACAGCTGAACAGGAAGCTCTTGCTGCAAGGAATAAATTGGAAAGAATAAAATTTGAAGCGGAACAGAAAATCGCTGAATCAAAATGAAAAGCTGAGGCAAGTCGTATTGAAGCAGAAGCACTTAAATCAAATCCAGAAATTCTACAATTAAGATCCATAGAGAAATGGAATTGAATTTTACCTCAGGTAACCTGAGCAAATACTCCATTCGTAAATATAAAATAATTTGAAAAATTAAAAATCTCGTCAATTGACGAGATTTTTTTTATAAGTAACTAGCTATTTTTCAGAGCTAATTGTCCACATGCTGCATCAATATCATCTCACATGGTATGACGGATAGTTGAAGCTACTCCTACATCATTTAATATATTTTGAAATTCAACAATCCTATTTTTTGAGGTTGGCTTCATTTCAGAATCAGCAGACCCTTCTCATACATTATAAGGAATGAAATTTACATGAGCCAGCTTTCATCTTAGAAGCTCAGCTAAAGATTTTGCATTTTCCAAGGAATCATTTACTCAGGCTATCATGATGTACTCATAAAAAACCTTCTTATTAGTTTTTGCTACATATTCATCCAATGCTGGCATTAGCAAATTTAATGGGTAGTTTATATTTACTGGCATGATGGATCTCCTAAGTTCATCGCTTGGTGCATGAAGGCTTATAGCAAGGCTTGTTTGAGGAAAATCATCTCCGAATTTCTTAATCCCGGGAACTATTCAGCAAGTCGATATCGTAACTCTCCTATTTGAAAAATCGAATTTCTCTTGTTTACATGCTATATTAATAGATATTTTCACATTTTCATAATTTAAAAACGGCTCTCACATCCCCATATAAACTATATTTCTAAGATTTTTCTGTTCTTTGTTTAAGATAAGGCTTGCTGTCATTATCTGATCAACGATTTCATAAAATTCTAGATTTCTCTGGAATCAAAGCTTTCAAGTTGCACAAAAGCTGCATGCCATAGGACATCCAGCCTGACT
>CAYWJC010000033.1:0-4253 GCA_964458505.1 uncultured Candidatus Peribacteria bacterium
CGTTCATTGTAGCTTCCGCTACAACTTACTCCGGTACGCAGTTTTCACACAAATATCTTCGCTTTTGAGAGATTTCCTGATAACTTTAATAATTTTATAAGTTTTAAAACCTTTTTAAACTTATTAATTTATATAATTTGTAACTTATAATTAAATTAAAAAAATGGCTTGATTATTGGGAAAAAAATTGGAGATGACTAGAATCATCAAACAAGATAAACTTGTTCCAGTTACACTTATTAAAATTCCAGAATTGAAAGTTTTTCATATCAAAACAAAGAATTCAGACTGATATGAAGCTATTGTTTTAGAAATTGCCTGAACTGACACTAGAAAAGAAGTTCCATTAAGTGATAAATTCAAAGATCTAAAGAAATGAGATATTGTTTCTCTTGATGTATTAGATTGAGTTGAATTAGTTACTGTTATGTGAATCTCAAAATGAAAATGATTTGCCTGAGCAATGAAAAGACATAATTTTCATTGAGGTCCTTGAAGAGTTTGATCAAAATTCCATAGAGCACTATGATCAATCGGTACAAGAAAACCAAGAAGAACAAAACCAGGACAAAAAATGCATTGACACATGGGTACTGACCATATAACTTTAAAAAAAGTACCACTAGAATTGGTTAACAAAAATATTAATGTTATTGCAATTAAAGGATCAGTTCCTTGAGCAAGAAATTCACTTGTTGTTATAAACTTTTAATTAAAAAATTTTAAAAAATGGAAGCAACTTTATATAACTCAGCTTGAGTTGAAACATGAAAAATTAAATTAAACGAATCTATCTTTGGTATAGAAGTTAATTCTGGATTAATCCACAGACTTCTTATGCTTCAAAGATCAAATGGAAGATCTCCAATTGCTCATACTAAAACTAGATGAGAAAGAGCTGGATCTACAAGAAAGATTTACAAGCAAAAAGGAACAGGTCATGCTAGAGCTTGAGCTGCAAGATCACCTACAAGAAAATGAGGTTGAGTTGCTTTTGGTCCAAGATCAAACAGAAACTTTACTATAAGCATGAATAAAAAGGAAAGAAGATTAGCTTTATTCTCTTTGCTTTCTTCAAAAGCATTGAACAATCAAATTAAGATTATCGAAAGTGTTACTGAAATGAAAACTAAAAATGTTTCTCAATTGATGAAAAGCATAAATACTGAAAAATGACTTTTTGTAGTATTGCCAAACGATCGTGAATTGTTTTTAGCTACTAGAAATCTAGCAACTATTAAACCTATCGGAGCTTGATATTTAAATCCTTTAGATTTATTGAAATACAATGAATTAATCTTCACAAAAGATAGTTTAAACCATTTAGATCAAATTTATTCATAACATTACTCCCCAAATGAACCTTTTTGATATAATTAAAAAACCTGTAATAACAGAAAAAAGCCAAAGATGAGAATTAACTGGTATTTATACAGTTATAGTTGATAAAAATGCGACAAAAGTTGACATTAAAAATGCATTTAATGGTTTATATGGAGTTAAGGTTGAAAGTGTAAATATAGTTAAGACAAGAGAAAAAGTTAGAAATACTAAAACTTGAATTGCTATGAAAAAAAGACCTAGCGTAAAAGCAATGGTTAAACTTGCATGAAAAGAGAGAATTTCTGATTTCATTAAATTAAAAATTAAAGATTAATAATAAAATATTAAATTAAATCTATTTATATGGCACTAAAGAAATATAATCCAACAACTCCAAGTAGAAGAGCAATGACTGGTTATACTTTTGAAGAACTAACAACTTCAAAACCCTATAAACCTTTGACAGTTAGTCTTAAAAAAGCTGCTTGAAGAAATAATACAGGTAGAATAACTGTAAGACACCAATGAGGTGGTCATAAACAATTACTTAGATTGGTTGACTTCTTTTACTCTGATAAATTAGATATACCAGCTAAAGTTGAAACTGTAGAATATGATCCAAACAGATCTGCATACATTTCACTTATCTGTTATAGAGATTGAGAAAGAAGATATATTCTTGCACATAAAGATATAAAAGTTTGAGATATTGTTGTTACATCTATCAATGCAAAACCTGTAAACTGAAACAGGATGCAAGTTTGAAATATACCAGTTTGATTAAGTGTTCACAATGTTGAATTGATAGTATGAAAATGAGCTTCAAGTGTTAGATCAGCGGGTTCAAGAGCACAAATCTTATCCCAAGAAGGTGAATATACACAAATTAAAATGCCTTCAGGAGAAATAAGATTGGTTCATAAAAATTGTTATGCAACTATTTGAATTCTGTCAAACATCGATCATAATCAAATTGTTATCTGAAAAGCCTGAAGATCAAGATGGATGTGAAAAAGACCAACTGTACTTTGAAAATCTATGAATCCAGTTGATCATCCACATTGAGGTTGAGAATGACATTCACCAATTGGTATGCCATATCCAAAAACACCATGGGGAAAACCTGCTTTATGAGTTAAAACTAGAAAAAGAAAAGATACTAATAGATGGGTACTAAGAAAAAGAGATTGAAGATTAATGAAAAAATAATAAATAATACACACCAGTAACTCGTAATCCTTAATTCGTAATTATACTACAATGACTAGAAGTTTAAAAAAATGACCTTATATATATGAAAGACTTTTAAATAAGGTTATGAAATTAAATGAAACTTGAAAGAAAATGGTTATTAAGACTTGGTCAAGAGATTGTACTGTTGTACCAGAGTTTGTAGGTCATACATTTTGAGTGCATAATGGAAAATCACATATTCCAGTATTCGTTACTGAAAATATGGTTTGACACAAATTGTGAGAATTCTCTATAACAAGAAAATTCATGGGTCACGCTTGAAATAGAAAATAATTATAAAAGCTTAAATTCCAGAACTTAAGTCTAATAAAACCTAAATCCTAAAACCTAAATTAAATATGAAAGCATACGCAAGTAACATAAGGATATCTCCAAAAAAAATAGCTGTTGTTGCATCTATCGTAAGAAATATGGAAGCAAAGAAAGCATTAGATATACTTAGATTTATGCCAAATAAATGATCTGCAATCCTATATAAAGTTTTATTTAGCGCAGTATCAAATGCAGTTAATAATGATTGACAAGAAAAAGATAAATTAGTTGTTAATTCACTTATTATATCTAAATGAGCTGTATATAAAAGATGAAATCCGATTTCAAGATGAAGGAGTCATTCAATACTTAAGAGAACTTCAAATATTCTACTTGAACTAAAAGTTAAATAATTTTTATATTTATAATAATTAAAAAAGCATGTGAAGAAAAGTTAGTCCAATGGCATTTAGAATCTGATATATTAAAACTTGGAAAACAAGTGGATATTTCGATAAGAAAATTTATGCTAATAAAGTATCTAGCGATGTTGAATTAAGAACTTTCGTTCAAAAAACTTTAGCTTGAATCCCTGTTTGAAACATATTCATAAATTATACTAATGATAACATTAATGTTGTTATATATACTTCAAAATTAGCTTTAGTTTTAGGAAAAAATGGAGAGAATATTGAAAAACTTGAATCTGATTTAGTTAAGAAATTTAATTCCAAATTTACAATTGACGTAAAGGAAATTAAAAAGCCTGAATTAAGTGCTGCAACTGTAGCAGATATGATTGCAAGACAAATTGAAAAGAAACTTCCATACAGAAGAGTGATTAAAAATGTTATTTCAAAAACTATTGAAAAAGGATGACTAGGAATTAAAGTAATTGCATCTGGAAGATTAAATTGAGTTGAAATAGCAAGAACAGAAACATACAAAGAATGAAATATTCCTACTCAAACCATAAGAGCTGATATCGACTATGTTACTGAAAGAGCAAATACAATCTATGGAGTTATTTGATTAAAGGTTTGGATATACAAATGAGATATATTCAAAAACAAAAAATAATTTGACTTTTAATTTTATCCAATATACTTAATAAGCTTTAAGGACAATGTTACAACCTAAGAAAACGAAATACAGAAAAGCTCAAAGATGAGTTTTGAAATGAATAGCTGTAAGATGATCAAATATTTCATTTGGTGATTATGCAATTAAAACGGTAGAGCAAGGATTTATTACTTCAAGACAAATCGAATCCGCTAGACGTGCTATCGTTAGATTTTTAAAAAGATGAGGAAAGCTTTGGATTAGAATATTTCCTGACAAACCATATACTAAAAAACCTCTTGAAGTTCCGATGGGTTGAGGTAAAGGTAGCGTTGAAATGTATGTAGCCCCTGTAAAACCTG
>CAYWJC010000034.1:0-4998 GCA_964458505.1 uncultured Candidatus Peribacteria bacterium
AGGATAATCAAGCAAGAGCTAGATTTCTACAGAAAATATAATCTTCCAATTCCTAAAAAACATCCTGATCAAAGAAGATTGGAAAGAATTTATTAAAATTTGATACTTATAAATTTAAGAACTTAAAAATTAACTAATTTTTAAGTTCTTTTTTAAAAATTGAAAAAATTTACTATAAAATTGCTAAAAATTTTGATAAATTAAGCATATTTGATATACTAAAGTGGTATAATTAAAAAAGTTCAAGAAAAAATGCAGAATTATCTTATAAAAATGTATCATTGATACAATAAATGAAAGAGTGTTTTTAAAAATTTTTTAAATGAAATAGGGAAGACTTTAGAATGACATAAATTCGTATTTTGACTTAATTATTCTAAGTGAGAATATTTTTATTCTATTTCCTGTAATACAGAATCATATTCATCAATTGAGTCAAAATTTTATACTTCGTTCAATGATTTTCAAATCATAAAAGATGATAAGAAAATTTTTGATTATAAAGTTGAAAATGTTGTCGTATGAGAATTATCTCTTGAAAACAATTGGTTTTTTCCTATTAAAGTTGATACCACTGAGAATACAGATTTCATCTTTAATTTATTCAGAAGTTTTGAAAATTTTGATGTCATAAACGATAAGTTTTGAGTTTTTATAGAGGCAAAACCTGTGAATGAAGAATGAATCTGATTTTATTTTAAATCAAGATTTCAATTTTTCTTTTTCAAGATTTTTTTATCTTTAACATTTTTTAAATACTTATTCAATTTTAAAACTGAGAAAGATTGGAAAACTGCATGATATAAATATTTTCAAGAAAAACTTCATAAAGAACTATTTGAGACAAAGATTTACATCATGGCTCAAAGTACAAGTAAAGAAATTGCAATTTCAAGAATCAGAGCCATATACAATAATTTCTTGGTTTTTAAAAATTATCCATTAAATCATTTTAAATTAAAAATAAAATATAACACCTTATCTTTAGATCCATATATAAGTTGAAATGCTCCCCTTAAAAAACTCATTTTGAGCTCTGAAGAAATCACTTCATTTTATCATTTCCCGCAAAACCCAAAATCTGAAACAAGCTTACTTAAAGTTACAGCAAGAAAACTTTCTTTGCCGATTTGAATCCCAACCATAAATTATTCAACTTTACCGAACTTAGAGATATCTCCAACCGATGTACCAAAAGATATGAACGTACTTTGAGTTTCAGATTACAGATCAATTAAGATTCCTGTTTGAATTTATGACGAAGATAGATTAAGGCATACATATGTAATATGAAAAACTTGAGTCTGAAAATCAAAATTTTTGGCGAGTCTTTTTATAAGCGATATACAACAATGAAAATGACTTTGAATCATTGATCCTCATTGAGATTTATTTGAAGAAGCATTAATGAATATTCCAGAATCCAGAAAAAAAGATGTTATAATTTTTGATCCTACGGATGAGAAATTCCCTTTTTGTATGAATCCGCTTGATATAAAAAGCAACGAATCAAAACAAGTCCTAGCTAAATGATTCATAGATATATTCAAAAAATTCTTTTGATCTAATTGGAATCCAAAACTGGAGCATGTATTGCGTATGATTTTCTTAGCGTTACTGGATAAGCCCGGTTCAACTATTTTTGATATAATCAGAGCTCTAACGAATAAAGATTTCAGATATGAGATGATTGAAGCTATAAATGATGATGTTGTTAAAAATTTCTGGACGAACGAGTTTGCTTGATGGTCTCAACAATTCAATACAGAAGCGATAATGCCTATACTTAATAAAGTTTGACAACTCCTTTCTATCGATATGATCAAGAATATATTTGTTTCAAAAGAAAACAAACTTGATTTCAAAGAGATGATGGATGAAGGAAAGATATTTTTGGTTAAACTGCCAAAATGAAAACTTCAAGAAGAAATCATGTGATTCTTATGAGCAATGCTCATAACAAAGATATTTCAAACTTCAATGTCGAGACAAAGCGAAGACAAAAACAACAGAAGACCTTTTTTCTTATACGTAGACGAATTCCAGAATTTTGCTACCGATACTTTCAATGAAATACTTGCAGAAGCCAGAAAATATTGACTTGGTCTGACTGTCGCACATCAATACATAAAACAAATTCCGACTAAAATCTCTGAAAGCTTATTTTGAAATGTTTGAACGCTTGTCAGCTTCAGGATTTCATCTGAGGATGCTGCTTATATGAAACAGCATTTTGATCCATTTATTGATACCTATGATCTTGCAAATCTAAGTCAAAGAGAATTCTATGCTAAAATGATAGTAAAATGACAAGTCAAAGATCCATTCAGTTTAAAAACCTTATACATAGCTGATCCACAAATCAATAAAAACTTTGTTGAACAATTATATACAATTTCAAGAAATAAATATTCAAGACCACTTGAAGAAGCAAAAAAAATCCAGCAAGAACAACAAAAAGATGTAATAGCAAAAATCGAAGAATTTTCAGAACCGATAATTTAAACATATGAAAAAAATACTGCTTGTCTGAGGTTGAACTTGAGGACATATATTTCCACTTTTAGCTATCTATAATCACCTAAAAAATGATTTTAGTTTTTTTTGGGTTTGAGAAAAGGATTCAATGGAAGAAAAAATTTCAAATGATAATTGAATAGATTTTCATATTATAAAATCTTGAAAATTAAGACGATATTTTTCTTTTAAGACATTTGTTGAACCATTCAATATTATTATCTGAATCTTACAATCATTGAAAATTTTGAAAAAATTGAATCCAGATTTGATTTTTTCAAAATGATGATATGTGTCGCTCCCTATGGCAATTGCATGAAAACTAGTTTGAATTCCTGTATATATGCATGAATCAGATTCTGTACCATGATTATCAAATAGAATAGTAGGGAAGTTTGCATTGAAGATTTTTTTATGATTTGAATCAGCAAAAAAATATTTCAAAAAATGAAAATGCAAAGTTGTATGACAAATTTTGAATCCTGAACTTTTTAAAGATATCAAGTGAGCTATATTATCTGTGAAGACAAATTTATTGATTGTAGCATGAAGTCAAGGATCTACTAGAATATTTAATTTTGTTCTAGATAACATCGAAAAATTAAATAATTTTCAAATCAGAGTAATTCTTTGAAGCCAAAATCTTTCATTTAAAGAAAAATTCGAGAAACATGAAAATATTGAAATTTTTGGTTTTGTCGATCATTCGATAATGAAAGAAATCTACAATATTACTGATGTTGCGATAACACGTGCCTGAGCGACTAATCTTGCAGAACTCGAAGCATTTTGAATAAAAATGATTATTATTCCGCTTAAAGAATCAGCAAACAACCATCAATATTATAACGCTTTGGAATATGAAAAAAAATGAAATATTATGTTAATTGAAGATAATTTATCTACTCAATGAATAGATAATATCCTAAAATTGGAATGATACAAAAAAGGATCAATAAATTATAAAAATATATCTTCAATTGATATTATAAGAAAAGAGATTTTATAAATCTATTTCGAACCTTCTTTCAACTCAATTTAAAATATCTTTTATCGAATTTAAAATACTCTCGATTTTCGTTTCTGTGTATCATCATTTAATTTGCAGCTCAATTCTTTCATTCTTGAAAAACTCTTTTGTATCAACAAATCTTGGATTAATTAAAAATACGCTTTGTTTTATCTCATTTTTAAGACATCCGGCAAATCCTCTAAGTGCAAATTTTGAAGCCTGGTAAACTGATCAGAATTTGAAAAATTTTTTACTTGCAACACTTCAGACAAATACTATTTTAGTTTTCTTCGATAGGTAAGGAATTAATTTTTTTATAAAAATGATAGGGGATATGACATTGAGATTTATTGTTTCATAAATTTCTTCATCTTTCATATTTTCAATCTTATCAAAAAATCCAACTCAAGCATTAAAAATAAGTGCATCAAAATCAATATTCTTGATTGATTCGATATAATTATCAATTTTTCCAAAATTAGTTAAATCAAGGCTTTGAAAATTAATATTTTCAATATCAGGATTTCTTCTTGAAACTCAATAAATATTGAATTCATTCTTGAGATTTTCAGCTAAATAATTTCAAATTCAAGCAGAAATTCATGTTATTAAGATGTTTGGTTTCATAAAAAAATAATTAATTATAAATCTCATTTTTTCCTATACCTATAAATTCTTAACAAATCAGAAGGAATTAAAGCCAGTTTAATTAATGTTAATTTAATAGGGAATAGGTTTTATTTTAATTTTAATATATTCTGATCATTGGTCTTTGAAAGTTTTTTTGAATGTTAAATATTTTCTCAAAATTCATTCTAATGATCAAATAATTGTGATATTATCCACATCAGGAAAATGTTTTTCTAATAATAATTTTGAATTTATTGCATTATCTTTAGTATTTTTTGCCTTACTATCATAAATAATGCATTTTTCATCAATTCATGATTTTATAATCAAATCAATTTGAGATTTGATATCAATGGGTGTTAAAATCGATTCAAAATATAATTTTAATCAGTATGATCACATTCCTTCAGGATCTCTTTGTGCTCAGGTAATTATTATTCAAAGAGCTTTTCTATTAAAAAATTCTTTTATTCCTTCATGATAAATATAATCAACATATCATTCATCAGCAATAATTATAATTTCCTTATTATTCATCTAAACAAATATTAATATTTCATAATTTTTTTCTAAATAGTTCGTATAAACTTTCTCTGAAGTCCTTGCTTAATCTTACAAACTTACTATCACAGTCATCTAGCTTGTACAATATATCTATATTTTTCTGTTTTTTCAGGATATTTTTATAATCATCAATTGTATAAAGAAGAGATCAGACCTGGATTGAATTAATTTTTGTTAAATCTATTTCTTTTATTACTTCATCAAGAAAATCTCAGTAGACATTTAAATAATTATTTATTGGAAGAAGTGGCAAGAATCTAAGTCCAACCTTAAAT
>CAYWJC010000035.1:0-1614 GCA_964458505.1 uncultured Candidatus Peribacteria bacterium
GAAAATGTCATTAAAGCTTCCAGATGTGAGTTTATATATGATCTTCCAAATAAATTGAAAACAGAGATTTGAGAAAGATGAATAAAATTATCCGGTTGACAAAAACAAAGGCTTGCGATTGCAAAGATAATGCTTAAAAATCCTTCAATAATTCTTCTTGACGAGCCCACAAGTGCGCTTGATTCAATTTCAGAACAATATATATCTGAAGCTCTTCATAATCTTTTTGATTGAAAGACTGTAATTATAATAGCTCATAGGCTTCAAACAGTCAAAGAAGCTGATGAGATAATCGTACTCAAAAAATGACAGATCATAGAAAGATGAAACCATGAAATGTTATGTGAAATCGAAAAAGGAGAGTATAAGAAAATGCTTGATCTGCAGACAAGTTTTTAAATATTTGACAAATATTTTTTTTATGTATTATGTCAGTATTTGATGTTAAGCGATTATTTTTTTAATAGAATCTATGAATATTATTCAAGATAATATAAAACATCAGTTAATAAAACGAAGCAGAATCTCTTTAGAGACAATAAAAAGAGTATGAACAATAACTATTCTGATCTTATCATTGAATGCAAATCCTGCGGAATCTGCGGTAATTAATTGAATAAATATAAATAACGAACAAGATAAATTTTGTTATGCCAGGGCGGTCGTTTATAATGACATATATATCATGATGGATAATTGAGAAAAAAATGATAAGATTTTAAATGCCATTGTAAAAAAATATTTTGAATGAAAGAATATGGAGGATGAGATTTTGAAAATGATAGAAAAGGTTGAATTAAATTTTAGCAGAATGTTTATAAACGATTATAACAAAACTTTACACTTTTATTTTAATAGATGCTCTTTAGAAGAAACCATTAAAGATTTGCAAGATAAATAATTTTCATTTTTAAAAAAATAATAAGTAAATATAATAAATTTTTTAATTGTAATTTATTTTTGTGAATACAAAAGATTGATTAGTGATAATTCATGCTTCAGATCGGTGGATAGATAGGTTTGCTATTGATGACAAGGCAAATGAGATAAGATACAAAATAAGAGATAGAGCATTGTTTTATTTGAATCAAAATAAAAAAGTTTATTATACTCCATATCAAAAAAAAGAATACAATCTGCCTTCATATTTAAGTTGATTAAATATTAAAAATATCTCTCATGATAAAAATACAGATTCCACTGATTTGATAAATTTTCAGATATTCCTTTTGAGATTGGAATTTTTTATGGATAACATTGAAAATGTGGAAATTGTTTGAGTATGAAAAAGCGCCTGCCTTAATGCTACGCACAAAAAAATTAATTACTTAACAAAAGAAGAAATAATAAGATTACAAGATCAATATAATTTAAATCCAATGAATGAAATTTTAATTAAGTTTATCATAAACTCTTTAGTTCATTCAGAAATAAATCATAACATAGCCTTTTAAAATGAAAAAAACATTAATTTATTTAATTGAATTATATCAAAAATATTTAAGTCCGGATCATAGCTTATGGGCAAAATCTTCAAATAAGCCTCCTTATTGTAAATTCACTCCAAGCTGCAGCGATTACATGAAAGAATCTATAGAAAAGAAATGAATAATC
>CAYWJC010000036.1:0-3133 GCA_964458505.1 uncultured Candidatus Peribacteria bacterium
CTGCATTAATTTTATCTTTTTCATTTCAAAAATTAATATCATACCTATTTTTAATGTAACGAGGAGTTAAAATCACTCATGAAGGTATATTTGTGAGAAATTTCAAAACATCTTCAACTCAACTTCAGAATTCTTTTACAAGAAGTATTCCAAGCTCTCACCAGCTTTCAGGGGAATTAAGATAAAATTTATTTTCTTGTAATATTTTTAATTTCTCTTCTGAAATATTTCATGCTCTTTGAACAAGTTTTTCAGTGTAATTTTTTCAGCTTCAATCTCAATATACATAGGATTTTAAATTTATTTTATCCGCTATATATTTGTCAGTATTTAATATTCATGTTTTTGAAGCTGATTTGTGATGAATACTTGAGAATTTATTCAGTCATCATAATAGGATTATTTGTGTTATTGATTCGCTTATGGCAATCGAATAATTTTTTTCTTCTTCTGTATTTAATCATTTCTGTCAATCAACATCGAATTTATTTATATTATATTCTCATAAATGTTTATATAGGGAACCTTCGAGAGAGGCCTTAATGAAAAACCTTACATCTCATTTTATTGCATCTTTTTGAGCTTGATATTTTGATTCAATTTCAGAAATTTTTATAACATAATCAATAATATACTCCATTTTATCTTTTGGAATATTTCATTTTTTTAATGCATTTAACATTATATTTAGATTTTCTGAAGCCTGTTTATTATTGTCATGTCAAGACTTCTTTTCAATAACTTTCTCCTGTTTTTCGTTCATTAAATATTAATTACAATAACTTTATTGAGTTTAACATATTTTGAGATTTTATACAAAATATTCAAAATAAACCTCTCTTCTCAGGATGTATATATTAATTTTTAAATAAAAATTTTGAAAAACTGAAAATGTATCATAATTTATTTATGATTGATTTGACTATTATGCCGTAATTTAGATTTTAAAAGTTTTTGTAATTTTGTCTTTTCAAAAACTTTTAGGAAGATTTTTTTGTTTAAAATTTTTAGAGAAATAATACTTCGTTAAATAATAGTTTATAATTTTACAAAGTATTTTTGAGTCATTATAAATCTTTTGAAATAAATTAAATGATTTGATTATTATGCTATATTTGAGAATTTTTCAAAAATCTTTGAGGTATCCATAAATCTTTTGAAAAAAATATATGCTTATTAAGATTAATTACCTGTAATAGTATTCACTCTTATTTCAGTTTCATTAGAAATATTTATTATTGATTGATTTATTTTAAAATTTATAATCTCAGTATATTTATTTTGGAATAAATCAGCTTTGAACATATCTGATTCTGCTTTATTCCTTATATCCTCATTTTCTGAAAACATTAAATTTCATCAATCATTAACCAGATAATCTATAAATTCTCTAAAGTCTTTAATGAATAATCTAAAAAATTTTGAAAATTCTATTCTTTCTTGCATAGCATACTTCTTAATTAAACGCATCAGTTCGATATTTGTTCATGAAATTAATAAATTGTATAATCAATTAAGTTCATTAAGCATTAACTTAATTCAATTCTCTAATTCGTTCAATTCATCTTGTGTCAAAGGTCATTTATTTAGCATATTAATGTTTTATTAAATTACTTATATCGTTCATACCTTTAATTGTATTTTTTGCAAAACTACGTAAAAAAGCATTATTTGGGCATGTTTTTTCAAATTCATATAAAATTCTTACAGATTCAGCATAATATTTATTAAAATCATTTATATCCTTCCCTAAATTTCATCATCTTCAATTTATATAGTCTCGCATTCTAATTAATGTTCTAGTAAATTCAGCCCTAGTATCTTAAGTTAATAATTCACTTGGTTTTAGATTTTCAGATAATTCCTTTATTCTCTGTACAAAATCTTTAGTATAAATTAAACTTCAATCTGAATTTTTAAAAACCATCCTATTAGTCAAAAAATTAAAGAGCTCATTGGTATGTTCAACTCATTTATTTGCTGCTTCTTTTGTAATTTCAGATTTTATAATAGTTGGCTTTCATAATTCTTCCACATTACTGGTTTTTATTTTAACTCATTCGGTTGTAATTCAATGAGGTTCAAATAATTCTTTAGCTCATTGTATCTTATCTTTATATTTTTCAAGTATTCTTTGAATTGCTTTTTCTCATATTCATTTTGCTTCAAGAACTTTGGTTCAGGTTTCTGTTTTAATAAGAATTTCTCAAGTTTTTTCAAATATTAGACTACATCATTTTGATAAACCTTTTAATCATAGTTTTCAAAGAGTTGTTTTAAATGTTGCAAGTATCAATATTATATCAAGAGGTTCAAGTATTGGTGTCTCAAGGGAATGATCTAAATTCATTATATTTTCGTTTATAGATGAATTTAATTTAAGGTTTTGTACTTTATTATGCTCAGCTTCAAATTGTTCATAGGTTACTCAAAGTTTTGAAAGACTTTCATTGTATCTTCATTTTGTAACCGATTCATTGCTTTGGTGTTTTTCAGCTTGTTTTTTAAGTCTTGATTGAAAATCTTTATCTAAAGAATCAATCATATCTAAATCTTGTTTATCTCAAGCTAATCAATATAGATTCTTTTGAAGTTCTTTGGAATGCTTATAACTAGAAATTAAACTATCTTTTACCTCTGTTCAGCTAGTTTTCTTTTTTGAAATCTCTAACTCCCTATTTTCGTAAGATTTTCTTATATCAATAATTTGATTATGTCCGATTGATTCTGACATTTATTTTTGTTTTAATTTTTATTTTATATTTCAAAGTCAAAATTTGAAGTTTCCTTTTTTCTTTCAATATTTTCTTTGATTGATCTATATCATTTAACTAATTGTTTATTAGTTTCAGATATATCTTCCAATATTAAAGAATTTACTTTATGATATTCTTCATTTATTTTTTGAAATTCTTCACTATCTATGAGAATCATTTAAAATAATTTTATTAGAAAATATTGCTAAAATTATATCAGTTAGGCGATATAATTACAAATATTAATATAAATATAATTATTTTGATATATTTGTGTTAATATTTAAAATAGCTCGTTTTTAAAAATTTTATAGCTACTCAAAAAGATTTTGAAAAATTAAAATATCTTATAAATTTATTTTTAATTGATTTGATTG
>CAYWJC010000037.1:0-1602 GCA_964458505.1 uncultured Candidatus Peribacteria bacterium
GATTCACTCTCAATATACATTGGTAACATCTTCAAAAATTGTTTTAATTCTAATCTCTTACTTTGAGTCTGAGCATTTATTTTATATCATAGAAAGAAGTCAACATTTTTCCAGATCTTAAAAAATTCTTCACTGTATTTATCTACTGGTATGTCTGCTACTTTTCAAGTAGAATCTTTCTTATACAGGTTATGTACTCAATTTGATTCAGTTTTATCAATATATCAAGTATTTTTTAATGCAGAACTAAAAAACTCATGTTCAGATAATCATCAGATATTAAACCAGACATCTCAATTTTCATGATAGTAAAGAGTTATTCTATTTTTGTCAGGAAATGCTCAATATACATCATCCTTTATATATTGGATATGCGCATTAGGGGCTTCTTTAATTATTCAAGTTTTTACAAACTTCATTTCATAAAGTTTTTGCTCCTTTCTTCTTATCTCTTTATCTCTTGTTTCAGAATAATTGATTAATATTTCTGTCATAATCTAAATTAATTTTTAATCTCCTCTTTAGTTTCTTTCTTTATCCTCTTTTCACTCTCTCTCTTTCTCAATCATGAAAGACAAACTGCATATGTATTCTCATCAATAAGTCATTTGTTCTTAAAAATTTCACGATCATTGTAATATTTTCTCAGTTCATCTTCAGTTATCGGATCATTAACTTTTTCGAAATTTCACAGTAGATCTCAATTTGGGTCACATTGTTTTATAAGTAACTTCTGCAAAGCAGGAAGTTGTTCTATTACATCAATTTTTTGAATTTGTCATCTGCTATAGAATTCCATAAGATGTTTGATTCTGAAAGATTCACTCTCAATATACATTGGTAACATCTTCAAAAATTGTTTTAATTCTAATCTCTTACTTTGAGTCTGAGCATTTACTTTATATGATGTAAAGAAGTCAACATCCTTCCACACTTGAAAAAACTCAGGTCCAGCTTTATCAACAGGTATATCTGCTATTTTTCAGCTTTCATCGATCTTATATAAATTATGTCTTCAATTTAACTCAGTTTTATCAATGTATCAACTATTTTTTAATGCTTCACTGAAAAATGGAGTTTCTGATAATCATCATATACTAAACCAAGTATCTCAATTTTCATGGAGATAATATGATACTCATTTTTTACTAAAACAAACTCAGTAAACATCATCTTTAATATAGTAAACATAAGCTTCAGGGAATTCTTTAACCTTTCAAGTTTTTATGAATTCATTTTCATAAAGCTTCTGTTCTATTTTTTTTATTTCTTCATTCTTTGTTTCAGAATGATTCATTAAAATTTCTGCCATAACCTAATTATTTAAATATATATTTTCTGGTTGTTTATTTCATTTATCAAAGAATTTCTCAAAATATTTTTCAAAATCTGCTTTATCCATCCCTTCAATATTTTCTCTCATGCTCCTCATAAAATGAAGCTTTCACGGAAGCTTTTCAGATGTTGTTCATAAATGTGGTCAATGGTTTCATATCTCATCTTAGTTCACAGTGTTGTACACAAAACTATAATCTCAGCTAGTATTATAATCGTTTAACTTGCCATTAATCATTTGATCAGGTTTTTCATCTTTAGATTCAA
>CAYWJC010000038.1:0-8388 GCA_964458505.1 uncultured Candidatus Peribacteria bacterium
TTATTTTATCTAAAAAACTTTATAAATTTGATGTAATTTGTCTGATTTCCAATGAATATCATCTTCTAAGAACTATACTTTTTAAAATAACGTTGTTCAAAAAAGTTCTAATCTTATTCTTTGAATAATCAAGTTCTATTCCGTTTATGTCATATATATAATTTTTTCTATATATTTTCATTAGCTTATATATTTCCTCGATTTCTGATTTTATCCATTTGACCACAGAATTAGAAAATACTCAATTTTTAATATTCTCCAAATCTCTATCTGTTATTCAAAATAACTCTAAATCTTCAAAAGGAATATTAATTAGTCATGCACTTATGTCTTCTTGTAAATCTTGCAGGTTATAAGCAATTCTACAAGCTTCTCAAAGTGGTTCCAATTTTTTTACTGCCATTTCTGGATTTAATCAGAATATGATAGCCGTTCAATATATGGTTCAGACTATATCCATTTTATGGAAATTTTCTTTTAAATCATTTTTGGAGATTTTTTTATATAACTCAAAAATTCTATCAACATCGAATTTAATGCTTCAAACTATTTCTTTTATTGAATAATTAATTTCAGACTCTGATCATAATCTTCTTGCAATTATTAAAGATTTTTCAATAATAATATCATATAAATCTCCAATTTTCTTTCATTCATATTTTGAATAAATAATTTCTTTTCTCTTTTCTATTGATAATTTTAATGCTGTATCTCAATCACATATATCATCAAGCAATCTTAGTGCATAATACATATATTTAAGTAAATTTATCCTATCTTCAACATCAGGCGTTCACATTAAATCAAGAATTAATTTCATCTTTTCCAATCATTTTAAAAAACCAGAATATTTTTCTGGATTTCTGAAACATAAATTTTGAAAAATATTTTCTACAGATAAATCAATATCTAATTTTTGTCTATTGATTCAATCAAATGAATAAACCTCTGATCAAGTGTAATATTCTAATTTTTGCATTTAATATCAATAAAAATTTTCTTGAAATATACCAACAAACTGATTAATGTCAAAAATATTTTATTAAAGACCAGTCCTTAGAAAAACAATTACTAACAACAAACAAATAGTGAGTTTCTGCAACGTAAGTGGAAGTTACGAACGTGTTATAACCCCGAGCTCCCGTCCAAGATTGGGGGTTTGGGGGATAAAATGGTAACAAGTATAACTTTACTAAAGTAATCAAAAAGGAATATAGAAACTTTTTTCTCCCCCAAAACTTTTGCTACTTTTGGTTACAAAAATATGAAAGAAAGACCTGATTGAAAAGATTTATGAGACTAAAGACTTAAAGAATTTTTCAATAAAAAATCTATTCGACTCCATTACATTTCACTCAGGATGACGATATAAAAAAGGAGGACCGGTCCTTAAATGTGACTAGAGTTTGTAATTTTATTATTTTTTCATATTTTGTCTTATTGAAATTAACCTATCTTATCTGATAAACAGCTCCTCTAGAATATATGCTATTCTTATTCGGAGAAGTTATTGCTGGAAAAATTATATCACATCATCTTATATCAGATAGAAACTTTATATCATAGCCGCAAGGACATTGATTACAAGATAATAGTCAATCAATAAATCCGTTTTTTGCAGATTTTTCAGCTAAACATTTATTCATTATTCAAAAAGGAAGACTTGTTCAGGAATTCGTACTTGCTCAAAATGGGAAAATTCAGTTAAATTCAGTGATTATCGGACATCAATCATTCGATGCTGGTCATTTTACTTCAGGACAATAATCAACCGAATCCAAAACTGAATCCTGATCCCTATCCAATGTTTCCAAAACTTCAATTACAACTTGTGAAACTCAAACATTTCAATTTGAATCATAAATTTTCAAAATTACATTGTAATATCAGGGCTCCGAAAAAACATGTTCAGGATCCTTTTCAAAAGATTTTGAACCATCTCAGAAATCCCATGAATAAGTTGCATTTCAAGATGCATTTGTAATAGAATCGAAGTTAACTTTTAATGGATTCTGTCATGTTATAGGGTTAGCAGAAATCCCTGCAGAGATATTATTAACACTGTTTCCGATAGAAACATTGTATGTTGCACTGGAAGTGTTTCAAGAAGAATCTGTGACATTTAATTTAACCAGATAAGTTCATGCTGAATCATAAACATGGGTTGGATTCTTTTCTGATGAAGTCTTTCAATCTCAAAAATCCCATGAGTAAGTATAATTTCAGCTTGCGTTATTTAAAATTGATTGGAAATCATATGATTTCAGATTAGTTCAAGGAGAAGTTACATTTCATGTTATATTTGCTGCAATCCCAGAGCTTGTTTTTGGAATATTTGATATTTGTGAATAAGATATTGAACTTGCTCAAGTTTTTTTATCAGTAAGAGTTAATTGTATCAACCAAACTCAACTTTCTTTTAATAAAAAATCATTCAGGCATTTTCATTCTGCAACTATTTTTTCTCAAGAAGTCATATTAATAAATTCCCATTTATATATGAAATCCCCAGTACTTTCAGTGTATCAATAAAAATCATATGAATTAGTTGTATTATTAAATTCTGAAAGTTCTCCTCATCAAATACAAGAATTTTTATTATTTGAATCAAATATCTTTATTTCAGAAGATAATTTATTGTCATTGTCATTCTGCTTCAGTTCACATGAATTTAATCAAAATGTTTTTGCTGCCATGGAAATGAATTCTTTCTTGTTGATGAATTCATTTGGATACACCTTATTTTGATTATCAATTTTTATTAATCAAACTTCGATTCATTTTTTTGCTATTTGATAATATTTATCATCAACATCAGCAATATTTATTGTTTTTACAGAATTAGTATTTTCTACTAGAAGCTTCGCGGATCTGAGAAGAATTGTCGTAGCTTCGATTCTTGTGATATTGTTTTCAGGACAAAAAGGAACAGATGTATTTACTACATTATTCTGGCAAGTATATTTTCAGCTTGCATCAAGCGTATATCACTGAATTATCCCCTCTTCCTTTCATTTCGCAATGCAATAAAAATATGGATTTTCCTTAGTGAGGTCAACAAAAGGATCTGTGGAAAATTTTAGAATATCCTCGATTGTAGGATTTATACATTCCTTACATCAGACTCAAACTACAGTAGCAACATATTCATCTCTTTTTATCAATGAATTAGGGTTGAATTTATGATCAGGCGTATCTTTTATAACTCAAGCATTATACAGATAGTCCAAATCATTATAAAAAAAATCATTCTTGTTTACATCAATAAAAGGATTCTGAGCCTTTAAAGTTCAAAATGATAATATTAAAATCAAGAAAAATATTTTTCTAAACATTTTATTTTTTTATTAATTGTTTAATGTTTACATCAAATAACGTGTTATTCAAATTTAACGAATCTTTTTTTTGTAAAACTAACTCTCTTTCATAAATATATCATTCGTATGTATCTTTATTTACATTATTTCAAAAATTATCTATATATTTATAGTTTGTATTAAAAGCTCATGTAAACACTAGAAAATTTTTATTGACATCATCTTTATACAAATAAAAAACCTCTCACTCATTTAAAGATGAAATATCAGACTTATTGACAATATTTATTGCATTATTTCTTAAAGTTAGTATTCTGTTTTCTATAAAAAAATCGTAATCCAAAGAGTAATTCGCGGAAAGTACATTTATAATTCATGTAATTATTATTGAAATTATAAAAACTCAAGCAAGAACAGATAAGAGAGTTTCTCAATTTTTATTTATTTTCATTTTTGAAAAAAATAAAAAAAATATTATGATACGGACATTATAACACATTTAATAAAAAATTAAAATGGTTTTTTATAAAAATAAATGATTTACACTAATTGAACTTGTTATAGCTGTAACAATATCGATGATTATTATATGATGACTTGCTTATTTCATATGAAATATAAACAATCAGATGTGATCAAGTAAAAATAAAACAAAAATAATATTAAGTGTAAATGATTTATCTGATAAAATCCAAAAATACAGAAGTATATATTCATGAACTTGATATATTTTAAGCGGCACTTGATTTGATACACTTATATTAAGCAATATATGATCTAATGTTTGAGGAGTTATATTTTGAATTGTAAACATCAATAAAAATTCTACAAATTATATGAAAATAGATCCACCTTTAGAATATCTTACATATGATAAAAAAGTTTTTGGAATCAGGGAATTAACAAGCCAACAGTACTCTATGATTCAAAGTTGAACTTTAAACATTTATGATATTAATTTTTATGAGGATAATATTTATGATTCTCTTTTAGTAAAAGATTTTGATTTGATTTCATTTAATTCATGAAAAATATTTGAGGCAAAATTCACGATAAACGAAATGTTTCAAGATGATTTTCTATTAAATGATTTATCTAAAGTTCCTGAAGTTAATAAATATGATTTTTTATTAGATTTCTAAAATATTATGAATAAAAAATGAAATATACTCATATTTTCAATAATATTTGTTAATATTGCAGTAGCAATAGCATATTTCGTATTATCAAATTCCAATCAACTAAATCAAGAAATTGATTACATAAATTTCAACTTAAAACTAAGTAGCAACATTAAAGATAAGGCTAGAAATCAAATAAATTATAATAAAATTTTTAATACTGATTGATCATGATCTTTAAATACTAGATCTTGCCCTAAAAACATAACATTGAGTTGAACAACTTGAACTTGAGCATCAGTTTTAACATGAGTAACCACCTATTCATATTTAAGCTGATCTCAGCTTATATGTTCAGGATCAACTCTGTCTTGAAGCCTTATTATTAGTTATGCAGATGGTTTTACTTATTTTTCATGAGTTACATATGTTTGATCAGGAGGTTCTCTCAGTTATGATTGAACAGCAACTTCATGATCTTTAAGCTTTACATGATTGAATTTTTATTCTTTGCCTTTGGGTGATTATTTCGGAACAAAGGTTTCTTTTTCATGAAGTGCTGAATATTCATGAATTGATAGTAATTATAATTCTGACGATTACAAAACAACTTCAATATGATGAGTTTATTATCCTGATTGATATCAAGACAATGACGCGGATGCAAGAAAGACTTTTTATGGCCTCGTAACAAGAAACACATGATATTATAATATTTTTTGGAATAATTATCTGACAAATAACTATATAGCTCAAAATTGAAATAATCTTGATAATAATAATTTTTTGATTTGAGATACTACAATCTGAAAGTTAAAACTGGAAGTGGATGATAACAATGAATTTAATATAAAATTAATTGAGTTCGACAGTTGATCCTATTTTGAACATAAAGAATTAAAAAAAGTTAATGAATGGAATTCATATGGATTAATTTGATCATGATATATATCCTTAAGTTCAAGTTGAATATATCTTACATGAAATTCAAGCGCATGATTTATCTTTGATTTTAAAAATAAAAATTATTGACTATTTCTTGCCTCATCATGAGCTAGTGCAAATTCATTAAAATATAAACTATCCTGAAAAAATCAAAATTGATCATCATTATATATTGTTCCTATTAATGATAGTCAAACTTGACTCATGCAATATTTATGAACAGATATCATCATTAATAAATGAGAGTATATTAATAAGATAATGGAAGTTAAAATGGATTGATTCGCTAGGTTTTTGGATTATCCCAGCAATACATTAAGTTTACTGAACTTTGATAAAGAAATCAAAAACTAGCTTTTTTTTGATTTCTTTAAATATTTAATCAATTCATCTAATTCAGTCTGTCTGATTATAAAATCTTCATCTTTATTATCGATAATATTTTTCAATTCTTCAATATCGATAAATCTGAAGTCTTCCATATATTCCTTTTTTGGATTAAGCTTGGTATCATTGGTATCAATATTTATCGAAAAAACATAGAAAATTTCATTATCGATATATGTTCAGTCATTAAATATACTTTTATTATTTAATACAAAAAGAAAGTTTATATCTTTTTCTGCTATATTGATACCTAATTCAAACAAAGCCTTTTTAACAGCTGTTTCAAGTCCGTTATCTCATGGAAAAATATGTCATCAGCAGCCAACATCCCATTTTAGAGGATTCACACTTTTATTTTGCGGTCTTTTTCTTATCAGAATCTTGTTTTCCTCATTAAAAATCCATAAATGCAAAGCTCAATGCCAATCTCAGCATTCATGAACATCTTGCCATCTTTTTATGGTTCACGTAAAATCTCAATTTTCATTTAAAACATCCAAACAATCAGTAAAACCCCTGTCTTGCTCAAGAATATTTAAGTGATTCATTATTTTTTTGTTAAAAAATTCATTATATATTATAACCAATAATTTAATTAAATCAAAGATTAAAGGTCAGATAAGATCTTGTCATTTTCTTCTTTTAACTTCAATCAAATTCCTCTTCACTTTAAATTAGGATACATTTTCATAATGTCATTTCAATTAAAAAAATGGGTATTTTCAAATTTTTCTATAAATTCTGAATATAAATCCTGCAGCCTAGGTCAACATTTTTTATCAGGCGGTTTTTTTTATAAATTATCAGCAATATAAAGAGTTATAAGATCTTTAAAATATGGATTCAGCATAAAATGATATTTTTTCAGTTTTTTCATTTCTTCAATCATTCAGATTCTTATATGGTTTTTTATCAACCATGAAATTTTTCATATTGATTTTTTACTGAAAGGCAAAACTTTTATCATATAATCCTTAAACATTTTAACGCTTTCCTCTTCATGTCTATAATAATGAATATTTCACTCCGGATTATATTCATAGGTTGTATATTTTCATATGTCATGCAAAAGTGTCGCCCACAATATATCAATATCATTACATTTCAAACGATTCAATTCCTTGATGGAAAGCAATGTATGAATCCAATTATCTCATTCGATATGAATTATCTTACCACCAGGAGATCTTGAAAGATTATCTATTTGTGGTAAAAATTCTCTGAAAAATCCAAATTTTTTCAAATCCTTCAATGATTCTATATTTGTCTTATCAAGAAGCATCTTATCAAATTCCTGCTTTATTCGCTCACTTGGCAAACTTTGCAATTCAGATATTCTTGAACTTATTATTTCATCATAATTATTATCAATTGATGTAAAATTATATTTGTTTTTAAGTCGTACATAGCGCAAAATCCTTAAAATATCTTCATCAAGACGTTCATTCACATTTCAAACAAACCTGATGATTCAATTTTTAATATCCTCGATGCCTCAAGTTGGATCAATATACTTTCAATCTAAAATATCATAATAGATAGCATTAAATGTGAAATCTCTTCTAATACAATCCTCCTCTAGACTTGAAGTAAATATCACTTCAAGTGGCTTTCTCTTATTGACACTTCATATATCTTTCCTAAAAGTAGTTATTTCAAATTTTTGTCATCATTCTTTTACTATCAATGTTCAATATTTCGATCATATTTCTCAAACAACGTGTAATACAGATCTGATTTCATCGGGTGTTGCAGGTGTTGTGAGATCATAATCGCTTCAAAAATTCTTATGTAGGATTTTATGTACATTAAAGGATCCTACAATATAGGTTTTTTTTCAAATTTTTTGAAGTTTTTTTGCTATAGCAATTACATTTTTCATATTTTTTAAACAAAAAAGTACATTAATTGTACTTATATTCTGCAAAAAATAAATTTTAAACTCTGATACTTAAATATATGGAATTAGTTGGGGATAATCTTTTCTCTACATTTGCCTTAACATCCGAAACAGTTTTTGTAACTCTTTCGTTATCATTTTTTTCTTGTGACTGCATTATTCTTGCTTCACTTGATAATTGAACTCTTTCCATACTTTAAAATCTTAAATTTTAAAAGTTTGAATATTCTAAAATAACAAATAAAAAAAATCAAAGTTTTTCTAATAAAAAAATACCTGCTAGCAGGTATTTTTTTATTAGATTTATAATTAAGCTTTTAGTTTTTCTTCTTGAAGCAAAGCTAAATCATTGAATTCAAAATGCATAGGGTCATAAGGATTTTTCCAATTTCATCACCAAGAAAATCAATATCTTTTCATGATTTCAACAAAACTTTGTGGAATATCGAGTTTCCTATAATCAATGCTGTTTCAGGATTGATATCAATTTTCTTCTGGATTTATATCAATTGCCAATCATAAAGCATGCATACTTAAGCCATTTCAGCTCACTTTATTTCTCCAACAATATCATCAGGCTGATTTTATTAAATATTGAGAAGCTTCTGGATCAGATCTTATATCATCTTCGGCAAGCTTCAGCTTAGTGGCAATATATTTATGAACTTGAATATTCTTTCAGAAAAAATTTATTGAACTTAAAGAATTTTCAATTGAT
>CAYWJC010000039.1:0-4592 GCA_964458505.1 uncultured Candidatus Peribacteria bacterium
CCGGGGAATAAGGTATTTCACGAATGAAATAAAAACTGTGATACAATCTATATTCATTTAGAAGGAGATCTGGCAGTAAAGAAAAATGCTAATATGATCAATATCAAAATAGGCGATCCTGTATGAGAAATGTGATACTTAGATCAGAAAAAATGAAGAACTGCAGATGTTATAAGTGAAAATTGAGCATATTTATTGGAACTTAAGAGAGATTTTCTGGAAAGTGAAGAACTAAAAGATTTTTGACCGATTTTTCTTAAAAACTTAAAAATTATTAGAGCAAAAAGACTCTCAAATATAAAAGAAAGCTGTTGAGAATGTGAAACAATTTGCGGAAAAATTACCAAATGAGTTTGTGCGCTTCTAGGATTAGAAGAAAATAATTTTTTGGCGACAAGTGATATATAATCAATTTAAACTTGAATTTTTTATATTTCTAGATAAAAATAAACGGTACTAATTTCTAATTACAAAATATGTTCAAATTAATAGAATTTTTCAAAAAAAGACCCAGTGATAAGGCTATTTTATTTTCAAGAATTATTTTTTGATTGATTATAGTTCTTCTATTGGCAATCTTTTTTAATGACTATGAAATAAATCTTCCTCAATCTCTTGAATGAAATGAAATTTATGTTAAATATTCTTTATTTATTCTTGGTTTAGTTCCGATAATCATGTGAAGTACTAATATCTGCATTGCAAAAAGAAAATATGTAAGAATTATTCAGTTGATTTTTTGAATCGTACTTATTATCGTTTGAAATAATATAAATATGATAGAAAGCTCTCAGACTATGAAGATCCAAACAAATACAGGATCAACAAGCTTTGAAGATGCTACAAAAAATCAAAAATGACCAATAGTAAATGTTTGATTTTGGATTGCATTTCTTTCTATTATGCCTCTTATTGCTGGATTGACTGGAAAATGCATAACATCTAAATGTCTCAAATATTGAGAAGTTATAACAAAAATTCGTGTATAATCAATATGATCTTAAAAATTAAATATGCGGAAAAAGGTCAAAAAAATGAAGTTTTGGCTTTTTTTCATAAAAATATTTTTGAAGAAAATGATGGTATAGTAAACGAGGAATATCTTTGTCCTTACTGAGCTTCATCTGCAATAAACAAAAATCAAATCATCATAATATCCTATCTAAATAAAGTAATTTGATGATTGAGGTTTTATCCTAGAAAAAGAGAGAACATTGTGTCAGTATACCAATTTGCTATAGATGAAAAATTCAGATGAAAATGTTTGATAGAAAAAATGCTTGAATTCAGTTGATATAAAACATTTGAATCTATTTGTTTCATTGAATCCAATTTCAATGAATATTACAAGAAAAAATGATGGGAAAATATTAAAACAGATGATAGATATAATCTTTGGAGATATCAGATAGGTCAAAATTAAATTTTAAAAAAATCCCAAATGGGATTTTTTTAAAATTTAATTAATGACAGCCTCATCAATGTCAGCATCAATCGCAACTTCATCCACCACATCAATCCTCTTCTCATCAAACTATCGATAAGATCATATTAGTTATATCAGATTTCTCTGGAACCATTCATTCAAATATAACATCTTTAAATTCAATACTTTCTTCTTCAATACAAAATGCAGGCTCTGCAGTAATTGCTAATTCTTCTTTATAATTAGCATCTTCTGTTCTTTCTAATGTGATAAATTCTCAGATTCATAATTCATTCAAAACTTCATTTGTAATTTCAAATAATTTTTGAGAATCTGCAGAACTTCAGAAAATTTTTATAATCATTTTATTGTAAAATTAATTTTTTAATCGGCGTCTTTTTGTTCAGATGCTGGAACTTCTTTAGCTTCAGGAGCTCAAGTTTCTTCTGTTTTTGCTCATCTAACTTCAAGAATTGAAACTACTGGCATATCAACTGGTAAATGAATTTCGAATTTTTTAGTATCGATTTTTATATCAGAAATATGTAAAACATCTCAAATATTTAGCATATTTGAAATATCGATCTCAAAATTATCAACAAGATCTTTTGGTAGACATTTAACTTCAACTTCACAAAGTATTTGGTCAACCATTCATCATTCTTTAATAGCTGGAGCATTTCCAATAAGGTGAACTGGAATATTAACATGAATTTTTTCTCAAGCTGTCAATACCATGAAGTCAATATGTTGAAAATCTCAAGTTATCGGATGTTTTTGTAAATCATGAACTAATACATCTTGTTTCTTACCATCTATAGTAAGCTCAACAATATGAGTAAAACCTCCTACTCTAAAAAGTTTCAGAAATTCTGAATATCCAACTTTTACACTTTTAGAAGCAAATTTATGACCATAAACAACAGCTGGAATTTGCTTATTTGATCTTATATCTGACAATTTTTCATCTAAGTTTCTTGAAAAAGATTGCAAGCTTAATTTTTCCATATCTTTTAATAATAAAAATAAATAGGGTTTTTTTAAAAACCTGAAGATTATATAAAAAAGTTTATTTAAATCAAATTAAAATTATAAATTAAAAAATAATTGAAAAAATAATTTAAATTATATAATGATGCCAATTTATTAAACAAAATCATGAATTTAGCAAAGCTTTTTTGATCTAATTGTCGTGTAAAAATATTAGAGAAATTTATTTTCGAGAACCAAGTTAAAGATGATAACGCTGGTTTCTTTATTCGTGAATTGTGCAGAAATATCGACGAGCAAATCAATTCAGTAAGAAGAGAA
Organism: uncultured Candidatus Peribacteria bacterium; assembly: GCA_964458505.1. Classification (GTDB taxonomy): domain Bacteria; phylum Patescibacteriota; class Gracilibacteria; order BD1-5; family UBA2023; genus JAQUEK01. The sequence continues at coordinate 2,738 of CAYWJC010000039.1, forward strand.
CTGATGAATCTGGAAGAATTGAAAATATTGAAATCACGTGAAGAAAACAAAAAAAAATTCTATTATTTAAATAAGACTTCTTGAATTTTGAATGATATAATTCAAATTTTCATAAAAAATTTCGATGCTGTTGAGGAATTAAAAAAATTTTTCAAATGAAGAAAAAATATTGATCTTATAACAGTTTCGGAAAGCCTACAAAATCTTGCAGAAGTTTCAAACAATGTTGTTGATATATTTATAATTTGAGAATTAGATAAGATAGAATTCAATAATTTTTTGGCAAAAACTTTTTTATGAAAGAAAGTTAAATATGCGATTATGAAGGAAGATGATTTCGTTAACAGATTGAATTACAACGATAAGCTTGTATTAAATATCTTAAATCAAAAAGGAAATATTTTCTTAAAAGATAAGCTTGATATACAAGAAAAGTTAAAAAATTAGATTTTTCCTTATTGAAAATAAATAAAATCGAGTAAACAATAATTGCTTACTCGATTTTTTGTTTAATCTAAATTTTAAAATGTTTAAGAAAAAATTCTTTTGCTTCCAATAATTTAACTAAAACTTGATCATCTTTCCCTGCTAAGATTTCTTTTGGATTGATTTTTAAAGTAAATAATCAACTGTATCAATTATCGTTCAATTTTCACAATAAATCACGAAGAGGCATATCTCATTTTCACAAAAACATATCTTGTTTGTTTCAGGATTTATCTGATAGATAAACATTCTTTATCGAATTTCATAAAAGTGAAAATGTCTTTAATAAATCGATTCAACTTGAAGGATCGACATTCGATACGACAAGAGCAGTTTCATTTGTTATTTTTTTTATGGTTGATAATGTCGCATCTTTATATTCTGGAATAAAAAACAAAAATGTTTTCGGTTCAACATTCATAATATTTATATTCAAATCCGGATTTTTTTCTTTTATTTTAGGTAAATAATTTGAAAACCAACTATTGTCTTTATCGAGCCTATGAGGAGGATAAAAATTTATTGATTTTGATCAAAGCTCCCTGGCCATTTGAATAATAAAGTCAACTGTATTGTTATCCATTTTTCTTTCATATGCTGAGATGCTTACAACAGGAACTTTGAAGGTCTGTGATAATTCTTTAATATATAAAATATTTTCTGTATCGAAATCCACAGGAGATAAATCTAAATTCAGTCAATCGTATCAAGACAAACTTACTAATTTAAATATCTTATGTAATCAATATCATTTAAAACAAGAAGTGGAAACAATTAACATAAATTTAAGATTATTTTTAATTTATATAATAATATCATATCTTTAAAGAATGCAAAAAATAAAAACTATTGACAATTTTAAATAAAATGTTATTTTCTATGTAATTTTATTATAGCGATTATGAATAAAGAAATTTCTCCTTGTGCTGCGTTGGATATTCAAGAAAATGAAACTTGTCCGGGCTTATGTGATGCTTGATGTCAAAGGGAATCTATGAAAAATAAAACAGCAGTTGTGGATTTACTTCAAAAAAGAAACAATCTTGATCCAAAAAAAATCGCCAAACAATTCCTTTGAACCAAAACGCCTGAATATATCACTAAAAAAGTTGAGATTTTAATATGAAAAATATTAAATACGAAATATAATGATTCGATAGTTAAATTTATTTCATTGGAATGGGATAATGCATTCTGATTATGCTTTTGATATGCAGAATTAAAAAATGGTAAGAATCTTGTTTTCTGTGAAAAGAAAGACAATTCAGAAATAAGAATCCCTCTTCATGAAATTGAATGAAGAATTAAAAAGTTATCCCTAAATTTAAACTGAAAACCAGAAGTGGAATTAATATAAATTTTAAACCAA
>CAYWJC010000040.1:0-1899 GCA_964458505.1 uncultured Candidatus Peribacteria bacterium
ACCGATTATACTGCCTTGAGCAAACCCGAATTCTTTCATGGTGATCTCCTTTTGCCTTCATATTATCCTCTCTCCAACCCTCACCCCAACCCTCTCTCCCACAAACGGGAAGAGGGAGTAAATTGTTTATATATATTAACTTTTAGATTAAGTATTTTCACAGAATGTTAATGAACCGTGTAAACATTTCCCGCAAACTTGCTTGTTATATTTACACGCTAATTATATATTTTTGAAGTGGTTTGTCAAAATTTATTGTTGTGTTTGTGGAAAAATTTGTAAAATAATAGAGTTTATGCGTAAAAAAATAAATATGAGTAAAGAAATTAATAAAAAAATATGGAGACTTACTAAAGTAATATATTTTATCATAACATTTCCTCTTGTATTTATATGATGAATAGCATCATTAGTAGCAGGAAAAACGATTTACTATCCTTGAACTAATTACTCTAAACCTGATTTTTATATTTGAATATTGTATTTATTATGAGTAATATTATGATATTTAATTTTTACAGATTTAATAAGAAGAATAATTTCCTATATAAACAATTGAAAATTTAAATGATTTATTTCTTATATAGAGATATTAAAAAAATACAAAATAATATTTGTAATTTTACTTTTCGTAATAACACCCACCTTAATTGCTTTAAGCAATAATTTATCAAAAGAATGTTCTTGAGACAATGAAAGATTCACAGATTTTTGAAAATGTGATTGTGTAGAATGATATACAAAAAATAACTGAATCTGTAAAATCACTTTAGAGCAAAACATAATTAATACTATACCGACGTGAAGCTTGCTTAGGGAATATAAAGAACTCCCTTGAATGGACGGCACTTATATGTGAATATATATAAAAGATTTTACTATTAAAGAAGTCTCAAAAGATGAACAACCATATTCAGACTGCTTTTGAGAAATTGAATGACAATGAATTGAATGAGAATATCATGTTTTTACATTTAATAATTGAAAAGTTACAAGTGATATCAATATACCTCTATGATTCAGATCCTTTTCTGCACCTAGAGCAAAATTTGTATTTCCATTCATGAATACTAAACTTAATAATTTCAATTATTATTGAGGTGAAAAGCCAAAAAATGATTCAGAAAATTATATCATTGAAGAAACAAGTTTAATTAATTTTAATGATTATAATTGAGACTGAATAAAGCAAGAATTTTTATTATTAGACCATTGGGATCAGATCTGTGGACATAATAACTATTTAGTGGTATGATATCAAAATCAAAAAGCTATAATGTATAATATTAAATCAAAAGATTTTTCTGGTTGATTTTGGGAGGATAATTTTATTCCGAATGAGAAATGAGAGGTGGTTACATGATGGGATTGCTGAGATCATTGAGCATGAACAGAATATAAGAAAAAATTTAAATTCGATAATAAAAAAAGTGAATATATCTTAACAAGCTCAAGTGAAAAACAATGTACAGAAGGTGCTTATTAAAATAATTTAATATTTTTTACAGAAACAAAAAAATCCTGATGCGGGGGTTTGGGGCGCCCGAAGGAAGTACTCTTGGGGGCAGAGCAATATTCCGTCTAAACGTAGCACCTAGGGCTTCCCTTTGGGATAGCGGAGAGCGATTTGTAGAGCCCCCAAAGGTTTTGCTACTTTTGGCTCCAAAAGCATTATGGAATGAAGATGAGTTGAAATGAGTTATTAGAAATAAGAAATAGCAGCTAAAACTACAAATAAAATGTAGATTCCTGCCTACGCAGGAAAGACAGGATGAAATGACAGATCAATAAAAAAACTGCCTAATCATTCATAGACAGCTATTTATATTTTCATATCAAATCAATTACATCTTCATACTATCAATGTCATATTCCAAAGGATTTATCCAAAAAGATTTT